>JAAXHO010000126.1 GCA_012270795.1 Candidatus Poribacteria bacterium | reverse complement strand
ACAAGAGCAAATAACGTGTTTGTAACGCCTAACAACTCACAGTAATAGCACTATTATTGTTTTAATTATGGTGAACTTTAAAAATAAGGATACACATTTTCTGTAGGAGCGATCTCCGAATCGAGACATAACACGTAGATGGTCGGGAATCGGAGTGTTCTCCTACTCAAAATGTCATAATTAATTGAAAATTCTCTATAGTTTTGTGATATAATGCAAATAGACAAATTTCTTCAAATTTCACGACTGGTTAAACGTAGGACTGCGGCGAATACACTTTGTAATCGTGGTAGAGTATTAGTTAACGACCATCCTGCAAAGCCGGGAAAAACTTGTAGTCGGAGATCATATCACAATAATTGCGGATAGACTTCCCACAGAAGAAGCACAAGAATTGACATACAAGGTTCTTGAGATTCCTAAAGGTAATGTGACTAAGACACGTGCTGCAACATTGTGCCAACTTGTAAATTAACTTATACCACACTTGATTCTCTTTCTGTCATACACAAAATCTAACATGCTGCCACGTATAGGGATAACGATGGGAGATGCTGCTGGCATCGGTCCAGAAATTATCGTAAAAGCACTCACCAATAAGAACATCTATGAAATCTGTCAACCTGTTGTCATAGGTAGTTCAACAATCATTCAACACACCTTAGACTGGTTAACTTCAAAAGTGGCTTCATCCGAAGAGGTAAACTGCTTATCCCAAGTTTCTGTCCTTCAACCTTCAATGGAGTTTCTTACGACTTTTGGACAGATTGATGTAATAGATACAACTTCGTTGGATCCTGATGATTTTTCACTTGGTACTGTGAATCCCCACTGTGGTTTGGCAGCAGTTCAGTCTGTTGAGACAGCGGTAAAACTCACGCAAGATGGCGTTCTTGATGCAATTACGACAGCACCAATTTGTAAGGCATCCATACAATGCGCGGGTTCCCCCTTTCCCGGTCACACTGAGATGTTAGCAAGTTTAACAAGAACTGAAAAAGCAGTAATGATGTTAAAAACATGGAATATTGATACGAATATACAAAATGATGAAAAAAGAGCGAAGAAAAACGCTGTAAGTTCAACTAACTGTTCAGGTGAATTAACGGTCTCATTTGTAACAAACCACATACCTATTTCTGAAGTCGCACGACAGATAACATCAGAAAGAATATGTGATGTGATTGAATTAACATACGAGGCATTGCTTCGATTCGGTATAGAGAATCCGCGAATAGTAGTGGCTGGGTTAAACCCGCATGCTGGTGAAAAAGGTATGTTCGGTAAAGAAGAAGAGGAGACCATCTTGCCTGCAATACGACAAGCAGCGTCAGTAGATATGCACGTTGATGGACCTTTGCCAGCGGATACTCTATTCCAAAAGGCTTTACGTGGTGATTGGGATGCTGTCGTTGCAATGTTTCATGACCAAGGTAATATTCCGATAAAATTGATCGGATTTGGTAATGTCGTGAATATCACATTAGGATTGCCTATTGTACGGACAAGTGTTGACCACGGTACAGCGTTTGACATCGCTGGACAAGGCGTTGCAAGTGAATCCAGTCTGCTGGCTGCAATAGCTGCAGCAGCACAATTAGTGAGTTCTTGATTTATGACAAAACGTTTTATATTCATACTATTCTTATCATGCATGTTGATGGTTTTTCTGCAGAGTGAAATTTATAATAATGTGTATTGCAATCCTACGACTGGCCAATTTCAAATTTCAAATAACCGAGGCCTATCCAGCACAATATCTAATAATCTGATAGAGATCGTAAAGACAGAACCCCATTACATCATACTTCGGTTCCAACTTCCAAAATTAAAAGTGCTAAGTCTCCAACAGGATGATGACATATACACACATATAGAGTTTGATGGGGCACATTGGACAATGGAATTTGGGCAACCGAAACTCCCAAAATGGACGACTCAAATCGGATTGCCGGCAGTCAGTAGTGTGACTGCAACGGTGCTTCAGAAAAAGAACTCATTTAGAAAATTACAGAATCCAATTATAACAAATCAAATAACAGATCCATTCTTCCCAAATGCACACAAGAGAGATGACTTATCGGTTGAGTTAACTCAACAAACGCGAACAAAGTCATCTGTTATGTACCCTGCTGAGTTGATTGAAGTTATACCCGTAGGATTTGTGCGATCACAACGTATCGGTGCTTTACACATTCACCCTATACAATACAACAGCACGACTAATCAGATAAAAATTACGGAAGAGATAACGTTCCGTATAGATTTTTTTGGTGCTTCAACTGATACTCATACACCGTTGACTTCACTACCTCAGGATGGTCCTATTTATGAAGGAATGTTTAGGACAATGCTTGTGAACAATATGCAGTCTTTACCTTGGCGGCAGGGATTAGGTCAAATGCGTACACATGCAATTCAAGGTGCGCCTGCTGCACCGACTGAAACAAGGCGGCAATTTAAGATTGCTATAAAGCAAAACGATATGTATTTTATTAGTTATAACAACCTTGTTACAGCTGGGGTGACACCAGAAACAATAGACTTAGATAGTATAAAGGTGGAGACAGGTAGTCGTCAACAGGGATTCTATATCTTTGATGAAAACCAAAATGAGATACTTGATCGTGGTGAGAAGATTGTCTTTTACGCACGTGGTCTACAAAATAATAAATTTACCGATACAAATGTGTATTGGTTCAGTTTTGACGAGAAGGGTACTGATGTATCACAAGAAACAGATAACATTTACCGTATTGGTATTCGTTCTGCGGCACCAAATTCAGAAGGCATTGTGCCACCAACAGCATTTAAGACCAGAATAAGGTATGAGAAAAACAACTTCTATGACCCACTTGACGGGGATGATGTACAGGGTGTGTTGGACGATCACTTTTTCTGGACAGGATTAAGGGGCGACAATTCAGATATTAGCAGAAAACATTTTCCTGTCTTGCTTCCTCAAGCAATTCCTCGTTATGAACTTGAAGAGGATGCCACGTTACGTGTAAAACTTCAAGGGGCTTCCCGTAGGAATGCAGCAGAACATAGAGCAGTATTGTATTTCAATGATAGGCAACTCGGTAATATAGAGGAATGGAGGCGACAGAAGGACCCAATTATTACTCGGTTCATACCTCAAAATAGAATATCACATGATCAGGAAAACATATTGCGTTTAGATGCACTTGATAGGAATAACACACCAGAGGGTTCTTATGACTTTTACTTAGATTGGTATGAATTTGACTATTGGCGTAATTTCCGTGCAGATTCTAACAAGTTAGAGTTTAACTCCATTACTTTACCTACTGTTAGTGGAAAGACAAAATTTAACGTCGTCAACTTTAGGGATGACACTATTGATGTCTATTCGTTGAATCAGAGTACTGGTATAACAGGAAAGCTGGTTGATGGTGAAGTATCTCGCTATAGTAGTGGCTACCAGATTGTGTTTGAAGATGAAATTTTTGGACTTACCAACTATTTTGCTATTGGTAGCAATAGTTATCGGAGTATAACAGCACTGACAGAAGTCCCCCCAAGTAACTTGCGAAATCCAACAACGCAAGCAGATTATATTGTGATTTCACACGAGGCATTTATTGAAAGCATAACACCCTTGGTAGAGTATAGACGTTCACAAGGTTTGACGGTGAAAGTTGTGGATATAGACGAAATTTACGACGAGTTCGGTGCGGGACTTTTTGACCCGCTTGCGATTCAGCATTTCTTGCGTTATGTCTATGATACTTGGCTACCCCCTGCACCAACTTATGTATTGCTGGTAGGTGATGCACACTATGACTATAAAGAGGTGATCGTTAGACGTTATGCAGAGGACCCAAACATCCGTCGTGCCTATAATCTATACCCCAATTTTGTACCGACCTATCATGGATGGGCACCAGAGAGTGGTGAAACAGCGATGGATCAGAGGTTCGTTAATATCAGTGGTGCTGACCGTCTACCAGACATGCTAATTGGACGACTATCAGTTCAAAAAGCCGCCGAACTTAAACCGATGGTTCAAAAGATTATTGACTATGAAACTAAACCAAGAATAGGACCGTGGCAAGCAACACTTGTGCAAGTGGCAGATAATGAAGTCAATAATCCAGGTGATATAAGTTTTGAATTGAGTCGGGACGAACTGATTAATGATTTTATCCCTCCTGCATATAATACCAAACAGATCTACTTGCGGAAGTACAAGAACTCTCAAAGAACTAAGAGTGAGATACTAAAGGCGTTTGCTGAAGGAGCACTCGTTATAGAATATGCCGGACACGGCGGTATTCATACATGGGCAGATGAGGGTATATTCCATATTGACAATGTGAGTAACCTACGAAACAACCATTTGCCATTAGTCATAACGACAACATGTCTAAATGGGGAATTTGATAGACCGCAGGAATATGGAAATCATTGTCTAAGCGAAGCGTTTTTACTGAGTAAATATGGGGCGATTTCTTCTCTTTCCGCGACCCGTCTAACTTATGCACAAGCGAACTCGGAATTCGATACGGACCTTTTTACTGCTATGTTTACGCGTATTCCTTTCAATTCAAAGCAAGGACCAATTGAGGTGTCAAATATTCCCTTAAGCATCGGTAAAATAGTCACGGATGCAAAAATCAGGTTTATCTCACGCATAATTAATAGAAGATGGATACCTGGTGCTGAACAATACACGCTATTCGGTGACCCTGCAACGCAGCTGGCACTCCCTGCGCTTGATATACGGGTGAATCTGGAAGAATTTGCACTTAATTCCGCTAAGGAAATAGTTGTTTTCAACAATGAAGTTGGCAGTTATGATTCAGATGGTGTGTGGTGGAAAGCCGAAGAATTTAGCACAGAAAAACTGGTTGCTTCGGCTATTTTCCAAAACAATTTTGACGATGATTTAAGCAATAATTTTACGTTGAACCGTGATGGACGCGTTTGGCAAGGTGAATTTAGCACAATTCGGTTAGATGTTCCCTCCCGAGCAATACCAGGTAAAGGTGCAATACGTTTGTTTGCTGATGATGGTAAACGTGCTGCTGTCGGCGGAGCATTTTTGTGGGTAGACACACCTATAATTGGCGATGTCCGTGAAGAGATAGATGCTGTAAAAGACCATATCATCAATATTCAAGTGCTTATCTTTGACGACATGGGAGGGACTCAAGGCATACGTTCTATTGATGTGGTATGGGATGTGAATTATGCTAACGATAGTACACCCATGGTCAAAATCCCACCTCCTCCCAGCACAGGTGAGTTACCTCCAGGGGGGCAGTGGTACGAAATTCAGACTCCAATTCCATTGCCTTTACCCGGATATAGAGTTAAATATCGCATCGTTGTCACGGATACTACAGGATTGCAAGTGGCTTATCCATCACTGTTTAAGCGTGTTGATGTAAATGTGCCGGAAGGAACAAACTTGTCCGTTGGGACAGACGGTACAAGTATCGCGCCTATACAATATACATTTGATAAAAACACAGAGAATTATATTCTCACTGCAGAAATCGTAAATATTGGTGGTAGGACTGCAAAATACGGTATAGAAGTTGTTTTTGCGGAAGGGAATCCTGACATTGATGGTAATCTTATTATAGATGAGGATGCTGAGGAGATAGGACGAGTTACTATTGAACCAGAAGATTGGCAAGATGGTGATACGGTCTTACAACATACGATTGCTAATCTAAGATTGCAAGAGAATCTATCAACGGGTGTGCATAATATCTATGTATTGATTGACCCAGAAGAGGATTTAGATGAGGTCATGAAGGGGAATATCGCAGAATCGAAAGAATACGACAACACCTTGAATATCACCTTTGTTGTCAATGAGTTCTTTTATGAACCGTCAAAATCTTTGTCTGCTTTCAGTTTAGATAGGGTTTTTGATATTGATATTCCTGCAGAGGCAGCAACAGTTGAGGGTGAACGCGTACCCCTAACGGTTTCTTCAAGTGCGCCGTTTAATCTAACACAAGCGTCTCTTAAATATGCAACAATTCCTCACGTTGCTGCAATTCGTAGGGGGCTGATTCGTTCAGGTGAGGAACTGTCACAACAATATGAAGTATCCTTCCGGACCCCAGATGTAACTCTAAAGAAACCTGCTAAAATCAAGTTACGTTTTGATGTTAGCAGTTTAGCAAATTTTGTTAGAGAGAATACTGAATGGAAAGAAGGGACTGTGTATTTTAGGGATGCTATGATTGACGAAGCGGAGAAACTGAGTCTCTACTCTTGGCACCCAAAATATGAAAAGTGGAGACGTTTACCATCACAAGTCAGTTATGTTACTGGGAACGAAAAACCTGATCCTAAAGAGGAAAGCCCGATCTTTCAACTTGAAAATTATGTTACACCCATTGAGACTGAAAATGCAAATAAACAATTAATTCCTTTAGAGGGTATTAGAATCAATCCGAATCAAACACCTGCGGGTCTTTGGGTCATCATATTTTTGGATTCAAAAGAGTATGAAGTATATTTTAAACGTAATGAGTTCGTTGGTTTTGCTCGATTTGATAATCCCGGTCAACTCGACAATACGTACCGTATAGAAAACTACGGTATTGAATTTACCGTACCGAGTAGTTGGACACCACCGGAACTAAATGATGGTTCACCAGTAGTTCCCTTTGAGTTTGCAGATATTCTGATTTTTGAAACAGGATATGAACAGGCCGCAACAGTTTTGAAGAATGTTCGGAATCAGAATGTCGGTAACGGCACAGCCACAATCACAGCAAGAGCGGGTCCGAAAGGTGAATTTGCAGTCGGGGATTGGTTCATCTTTTTTACATCCTATAACAGATATGAACTCCGTGATAGGACTGGGGGTACGGTTTATTTATCAAATGATGTTCCTGTTGTGGGTGAAATCAATCAGAAACTTTATGCAAGTGAACTCGGTTTTGAAATACTCGTTTCTCCGAGTTCTGAACCGTTTGTATTCGGGGACAAAATTAAGTTCAGTACAGCACAAGTCGCATCGATCACCGCGGAAACGTCCGAACTTACACCTTTTACCCTTATAAGCAGTGATGATACAGAAGCCCCGAGTTTCAATTTATGGGTGGATGGTATCCAACCGCAGACTGGCAGTATCATCAAACCGCGTCCACAATTTTCTATCTTACTTGAAGATGCTGATGGCATCAATTTAGATACGTTAGTTTTCCGCAGAGGGGACAATGGTAACCCGTTAGAACCCATCACGGATTTTGTTCTCAGAAATCCCGAGAACTTAGACACTGTTCCGATAGACTATAATCCTGTTCTGTTTCCTGGGGAATATGCCTTTGAGATTGAGGCGAGTGACTTCAACGGACATGCAATTGGAGGAAAAGCTGGGAAATATCAGACACGTTTCGTTGTGATTGAGGTCCCTGATGTTGATCCCCCTGCGATAGAAATACTTGTCAATGAAGAACTTCTTCCAGTAGAGGAGGTTACACCGGAAAATGATGGGAATAGAGCAAATTCAGAAAATAGACGTTTCACTGAACAACCCAATTGTGAAATTAGGATTACTGATGATTTTGTAATTGACAACAACCTTCTTAACATAACATTCAGTATGATTTCAGCAGATGGTATGGCGATTGATCCTACGCGGCGTTATCGTGAATTTGATGCTGCCACGTGGGAGTTTGATGAGGAGAATCCACTGAATGCAAGTTTCCGTTTTGCACCGGATCTACAAAATGGGACATATCGGATATATGTATCAGCGACAGATTCCAGCGGCAACACGACAGCAGTAAATGCAGATTTTACACTTGATGAAGCTGTTATCCTAAGTAATGTATTTAATGTTCCAAATCCAGTAGACAAAGGCAGAACGTTTTTTACATATCAGTTAGCACAACCTCCCGATAAGGTTACTATCAAGATTTACACGGTTAGCGGTAGACTTATCAAAACGATTGCAGATGCGAGTGCAAAGCGGGGAAAAAATGAGACTTTTTGGGATGGAGAGGATGAAACTGGGATACGATGTGCTAATGGTGTATATCTCTATCGTGTGATTGCACAAACGCAGGAAAAAACTGTACAGAAGATAGGAAAACTTGCAATACTACGGTAAAGTCATTTATTGCAACGGTGAATATTCTGTCGGTTCAAGGATTTTAACACTGACAACGTTGACCAAGGGTCCTCCGATTTCTGTAAGTCGTTTCGCTTCCTGCCATTCTGGGTCAGAGATAAATGCATTCCATGCCTGTTGGTAATGTCCCAAATCTTCAAAAGCAAGCAAGTAGACAAGTTCGGTTGTAGTTGCTTCACCGATTGCTGTTTCCCAGAAACCGATGACCTTCATATTGTATTTCTCAAATAAAGATAACGTGGTATTCTCAAATCGGTCATTTAGATTCTTCATCTTTCCTGGGACTACCTGATAAGTTCGCAATTCATATATCATGTGCTTTTCCTTTTATAGTAGACTTTAGAATTATGGTAAATTATACAATTAATTCTACATTCTGAGTTGTAGGAGCGACCTCCAGGTCGCGACCCGGGGAATGCCAAAAGGCATTCATACCGTTGATTTGGAGGTCGCTCCTACCGAAGAGGTGTATAATTATTTCAATAATTCACCATAATTGGACATTATGTTCGGTTCAGTTAGGAAACCGAACCTACCGGGGGTGTTGTAGCACAAACTTTTAGTTTGTGTTCGCATCTGCACAAACTAAAAGTTTGTGCTACAAAATGCCAAATAATTATATGCTTTACTATATGTGGGAGAAAATGCAAGTATTTTAGGTCGTAATAGATTTGTTATAGGATACCGTATTTGTCATAGACTTCCCGAAGTGTTGCCCCTTCCCGTAATGCCTCACGGGTTTTGTTTTCACCCTGTACCTTTTCCAATGCTGCATGAATAACAGCATTTTCTACGTCTTTTGGGATGACGACAACACCGTCAGCATCTCCAAACACAATATCACCAGGATTTACGGTGACCCCGCCGCATTCTATCGGGACATTATAGGCGACTACCTCTCCACGGCCATTAGAATCTACAGGTGAGAGACCGGTGGTAAAAATAGGAAAACTCATCTCCATTATTTTACGTGAATCCCGTATGAAACCGTCAATAATCGCGCCGCGTGCCCCACGTGCCATTGCTGCGGTTGAAAGGAGTTCACCCCAGAAACAGATTCTGGTACTACCGTTGGTTGAGCAAACAAGGACATCATCCTGTTTTAAACTATCCACTACAGCAATTTCCTGTTGGTATGGTTCTTCAGGAATTTCAAAGACCTCCAGACATAGAACTGGCATTGCGCGTCCGACTACAACGGTATCAGGAAGCAGTGGACGGACGGTGTGCTGAAGAACCTGCTGACGGTAACCGTTAGCATCAAGTGCGTCAGAAATTTACAGCAGCGTATAACTGCTCATGCATCAAGTCAAATAGTTCTGTATCGTTTTCCCACGCGTAGGTTTGTTCGGTATCCATGATAGTTCTTCAGAATTGCTATCAACTAATAATTCTGATATCCGACCTCTTTAAGGCGTGCAGCTTTCTCAGCAACGCCATCGCTCATTTTCTTTTTGTAATCCCAAAGTTTTGCGTCCAATTCCGGATAGTGTACAGCGAGTATTTGGACTGCGAATATACCTGCATTGCGTGCACCCCCAGAGCCTATTGCCATTGTACCGACAGGAATGCCGGGAGGCATCTGGACTGTTGCGTAGAGGGCATCTACCCCATTGAGAGGTCCGCCATCTATTGGTACACCAATGACTGGGAGGGTTGTGTGAGCTGCGATGACACCTGCTAAATGTGCTGCGCGTCCAGCACCTGCAATGATAACCTTCCCGCCTTCAGCTTTGATTTTTTCTGTCCATTCCATTGTTCGTTCTGGTGAACGATGCGCTGAGGAGACTGTGATTTCATAAGGAACTTCAAATTCCTCTAATATTTTTGCAGCTTCAGACATTCTTTCTAAGTCTGAATCACTCCCCATGGCTATACCGACAAGGGGTGATTTTTGTTCTTTATATGACATATTTATAACTGCACCTCTGAATATGATAAATAAACATTAAATGCGTCATTGACGATTAACGAGTAGAATTATTTTAAACTTTAGTCTAACTCAATTTTGGTAAATAATATGTGAATTTCTTTCAATGATGAGTGGTTTTGGACCTTCTTCAGGGAATTGTGCTGCCCATTCGTTTGGGTCATAATCGCGTTTGACGAAACAGGCACGATGTGCGGGCACAGCATGCTTCAGTCCGATGCGTGTTGCCATTTTGACACATCCATCATAGAATGGAAATTCTCCTTCATTGGGATGGTTTGTCAAGAAACCGACATCCGGTTTAAGTGCTGCCACTGCTGAGATAAGGTCGTCATGTTCCGCGAAGTTGTTGATTGGGTCTCCACTGAAATAGAGCCTGACACCATCACAGACAACGATAAACCCCAAGTGCGTTACATCTGGTGGTGCTATGTTAGCAGCTGGATCACCCGCAGGCGGTTTTGCATAGACTACATGGAGAACAGAATTGTTCAGTTTGACTTCATCCCCTGCACGAATCTCAGTGATATTTTCATCTTCTACATCTGTTTCTGTTGCCAATTTCCGCACACTTTCTTCTGGTCCGATAAATTGGGTTTTGTTAGAAGTCCCCCAAATTCGGGCGATTGATTCCGGGCAGGTATGGTCACCGTGTGCATGTGTCAATAGCACAAAATCGGTTGGGAGTTTCGCTTCATTAAGTGGGGGTTCAGCGTGAATAAACCTGTCTGTAGGACGGTTGTGTGGGAAATAGGGATCAATTTGGATTATGGTGCCAGACGAGTCTTTAATTGCGAAGCTGCTCTGCTCAAACCAGTGAACTGCAACAGTGCCTTCTGATACGTTTAAATTAGCAAGTGGATGCATATAGTATTTCCTTTAGGGCATCATTGTTTATTGTTGAACTAACATGAGTTCGGTAAAGGTCTTTGTAGCGTGCACTGTTAGTTGCGTTCCACAGATGCACAAACTATGGTAAATTATACAATTAATTCTACATTCTGAGTTGTAGGAGCGACCTTTGGTCGTGACCGGGAAGTCGCTCCTACAGAAGATGTGTATAATTATTTCAATAATTCACCATAAATGAAGATTAAAAAATAAATGGGGTAACGTCTAGTTCTTTGTCTGAACCAGGATTTACAGGATTATCAGATTTTCAGGATTGGAGTTTGGTACATTAGATTGCCATTCAAAAGTTGACATAAATGCTTATCAAAAAACATTGATGCGGTAATCCTGGTAATCTGATAATCCTGTAAATCCTGGTTCAGACAACAGAGAACGTAACGACTCGGAATAGGTTCTATTCCTTCAAATTAGCATATAAGGGAAATATTTGATTACCCAATTAAAAAATTAATCTTCATACAGTTTGTGCTACAAAAACTAACAAGGTCAGCCTGTGTATCTTTTTATTTTTTAAATTATTTCTACCAGCAACCGGATCTACCGGGGACATAGTGCTGAGAGAAAAAGATACCGAATGTGACTGGCATCATATCATCTTCAGGCAAACGAAAGAAGGGGTCTATCCACTCGAATTTCAAATTTTAGACGACTTTTCGTTAGCCTTAGCATTGAAACGCCACCGACAAAGTATGCACCTAAACCAGAATTCTCGCCTGATTCGTCATAATCATCGTAATAATAACCATTATCGTAGTACCAGCTGTCATTATAGTAATCATCATAGCTTCCAGCAGATATGGAGAGTCCTCCCCCGATATAAGGGGAAATATTCTTTGTATTAAAGAAGTAACGTCCTCCGATTGACCAAGATCCGAAATTATATTCATCACTGAAACTTGCTCGGAATTCTGATCCCACAGCATACTTTGGTGTCTCATAAGACCAACCGAATTCATAACCGGGTTTAGCAGCGATGTCTGTTCCGGGTATAAAAGTGCCAAAAATTCCCATAGTCCATAGGGATTCACCGGGAAGTTTATTGAGTTCAGCGGCTTCATGTTGCGTAACGGTTTCCATTTTTGTGGTATCGGTGATCTCTTTATTGTGGACCACTGCATCTACCAGTCTGGGGGCAGCCTTAATCAAATCTTCAATACTGTCAATCCATATCTGTTTTTCAATAGCAGGCATTCCGGGCATTTCTCGGCTGATATGGACGAGTATCTTTTCCCCTAAACTTTGAAATGAAAGACGATAGACGTATCCGGTTTTTGGTTCTTCATAGACAGGGCCGCTCATAGGAATTCCGATTTTGCGAAATTCACCAGCTATTAACTTCCCCGCACTCTCTGCATCAACTTCATTAACACCGAGATGATCCACAATATATAATGTGCTGGGGGTTGAAAGAGCGGCATTTGCGTCTGTGCTCTGTTGTGCGTAGGTTGAAAAGGACACAATGTAGGTCAGGACAAACATTGTAGTAATTAGTAATAAAGACATTCTTTTGATTTTCATTTTTTCTCCTAATTTATATTGGAGTGATGATTTAATCAGGACTTACGCAAATTTGGGTGTTCCTGTTTAGAATTTTGTTTGTTCAAGGATTTTATCCCGGATTTTTTGTCATTTTCAGGGATTTACCCCCCTTTATCCCCCCGCAAGCGAGGGGAATGCGTAAGTCCTGTTAATTAGAGAACACTGTGGGTTCTATATATTTGGGTTAGTGTTTGCATAATTTGTTTTTCTTCAAAGAATTGATTTTACATTACCATGGTCTAGTTACGTTCAAAACCCTTTATAATTTCTGATTGTGTTGCGAAGAAAAGACTGAAAACAGCTATGATGAGAAAAACATAAAACAAAATACTGATGAGGAAGCCAATAAGCGCAGATGAAAGTTGAATCTGACGTGATTTTGCTTTATATGCGTCTGTGTACAAGTATGTGTCTTCACTATCCATTCCATAAGTTCGGCTTAAGGGTGGGTTCTGTTGGTATATATAAGCAGCCAGAAGTCCAAAAACGGATAGTGCTGCACCGACAATTACCCAAAGTAATTTGTGTGTATCGGTTTGTGCATCGTTTTCAGCTTCTACTTGTATCTTGTGTCGGTTCGTATTCATTTTCTCTTTGTTTTATGTTTTACCATTCAAAAAAATGATGTCGTATTACAGGTTTTGTGAAATGTGATCTAATACTGCACAAACTAACAGTTTGTGCTACAGTTTATCTCATAAATGCGATTTTGTCCAAATTCACCGGATTGTGTGTTTTGTAAATCGGGGTTAGAAACCCCTCCTACCATTTATGAGGTAGGTTGTAGAAATTCCAATCAAGTGTACTGATTTACCCATACGATGAACAGAACTATAATAACCAATTGGCTACCAAAACCTATAGCAGCCCAGTTTTGCTGAATGCTTTTTCCCTTGATTCTATAGTTATCTGTGTAATACGCAATGTATTCTTGTGAATGCTTATTTAAATATAAATGTGTCGTAGACGGTGTTGGTTCATATATGGCAGCTATGATAACGCCAAGTAAGTTGCCGACTATACCCACAACAAACCATAGGAGTTTATTTATACCTTTTTGGGCATCATGATAAGCTGCAACGTGTGCTTGGTGCAAGTCGTTGTTCATTCTTCTGTTCGCTTCTTAGAAAAATCGGTTTAGGTAAAGAAAAAACATCTATTGAATTTTACATGAATTCTTATGTTAAGTCAAATCATTTAAGTGGTAAACGCAAAGGAATTCAATCATCAAAATGTACTCTTGAAGTCGGGTTTCCAAACCTGATTTTCTTTTCCTATAGAAGCATCATCAGGACTTACGCATTTTTTCTTAAAGTCCCACTGATAAGGGGGATTTAGGGGGTTAATTCACTGAAATAACGGCTTTTTAACCCCCCTAACCCCCCTTATCAAGGGGGAATGCGTAAGTCCTGATCATATTTTTGTCGGTGTGTGATTTATTGCCAATTGAATGCTTTTTGTTGTGCATCCTGTACTGTATCGTAAAATTTTTTAGTTGTTTTTTTTCGTGTTTTTTGCAATTTTTTCATAAGCCTTTTCGATCGTGTCGTGGTATGGGTTTATGGCGGTTTTATGAATTTTCGGAATTTAAAAAAAAAACAACTAAATGGCTATTTAGTTGTTTTTTTGTGTTGTGTTTTCTGTTTTGAGAACAATAGAAATCATGTATAATCTATTGGAATTCTATTGTTGAAATGTCTTTCAACAAAGAGACATCGTGACAATTGAATGCCTTTGATTTTGGGTATCTTTTCCGTGTATTCGGTGAAATCCGCGAATTCCGAGATTCCGAAACCAAATCCGCAAAACCCGACAGTTGAATGCCTCTGGAAATCCTAACGCATTGTCATGAACAATACATAAAAATCTTGATAACAGATGATTTACATAAACCATCGGTAAATATCAGTTCTCATAACAACAATGAAGATTACTATAACTAAAAGAATGAAAAAACCTAAACATGCAAAGTTAATCTGTATACTTCTCCCTTCTGCTTTATATGCGTCGGTGTAAAACGCAGTGTATTCTTGGGATTTTTCATATAAACGTGTTGCAGGTGGCATCGGTTGACATATAAATGCAATAAAAATAGAAATTATGCTAAATAAAAAACCTGCAATTAACCATAAAAAAGTGTTGATGTCTTTATTTGCATCATTTTCAGCATCAATGCGTGCTTGGTCTCGTTCACTGTTCATTTTTATTTACATCTTTTATTTTACGTCTATATTGATGAGATTGTGTATCTCAACTTTAGCAGAAAATTGGATTGAATCACAATGTTTTTTACCGCACTTCAATTGCACGGCGTTCGGTTGTTGCTTTTCGTGCGGCATCAATGATAGCAAGATTTTGATATGCATTTTCTGCACTGATTGGCATTGGTTTGTCAGCTGCAAGTGCATTTAGGGTTGCAGTAAAATATGCGATGTGTCCGCTTGCATCTTTGAGTCCCTCTTCATCAAGATTTGTGAGTGCCAATTGCTTCCATCCTTCTGCTCTTGTATATCGTCGAAGTGCGTCTCGGACATTATAACGATGACGAACACGAAGGGAACCGTTTTCTGCATGAATTTCGCACCAACCAAAATCGGTTGCGGGAACACACCATGCCCCTGAAACCGTTGTAATTGCACCGTTTTCGTGTTCACACAGTAACATTGCGATGTCATCTACATCTATGTCAAAGCACATTGTTTTGACGCGTGCTTCAACATACCGAACTGGTGATTGCATGAGTGTCGTGACGGCATAGATTTCATGATAACTGGTATCGCTGACACATCCGCCACCTTTTGTTTTGCTTGCACGCCACGCATAAGCTGGTGTTGAATGGTCTGCAGAAAAATCTGTAGGTTTTAATCCCATTCCAGTGCTGCATCCAAAATGGGGTTTACCTATTTCAGGTAGTAGGGAAATTGCCTTTTGCATCCCAGCAGTATAAATATAGTTATGCACCACAGAATAAGCGACACCGTTGCTATTGATGGTTTCTACAATACTGTCTGCTTCTTTGAGGGTAGTCGCCATCGGTTTTTCAGAGATAATCGCTACGCCTGCTTTAGCGGATTCAATCACCTGTTCAGCATGCAGTGAATGCGGAGTTGCGATAGTAACTGCATCAATATCCGCTTGTGCAAGCATATTTCGGTAGTCTGTAAAACGATTATGTTTTGGGACAGCAAACTGTTCACCAACCTTTTCCATATTCTCTGTTACAACATCTGCCATGGCAGTGACTTTGACGGTATCTGCAAGTGAAAGATAGGCGCGGGCATGGGTTTTTTGAACAATTCCACCACATCCTATTAGTCCTATACGGATTGGTTTTCTCATCTCATACTCCTTTGTTAGAGTTTACCACATTCAGACAAAATATCAAACAATTTTGTAACACCTATTTCAGAATATATGCTAAAATGAAAGGTATATTTCTATAAAGAAAAAGGAAGAACGTATGAGTAAAGAAGAAAAGAAAGATACTGATGAGCAGAAGTCTGAAGAAAAGGATAACTCAACACCTGAAGACAACCTTTCTGTTACGCACCATAGTGTGACGATAAACGGTAAAGAGCTGAAGTATACTGCGACAGCAGGGACACTTGTGTTGAAGAAAGAAGTTGACAAAGAGGGTGAGAAACCGAAAGCGTCAATTTTCTTTGTCGCCTATACCCTTGACGATGTGGAGGATAAGTCTGAGCGTCCAATAACGTTTTCATTTAATGGCGGACCGGGGTCATCATCGGTTTGGTTGCATTTGGGTGTATTGGGGCCGCGGCGTGTTAAGCCAGATGCGGATGGAAATCCGCCACAACCGCCGTATGAACTTACTAACAACGAATTTTCCATTTTGGATAAAACTGATCTGGTCTTCATTGATCCTGTCAGCACGGGTTTTAGCAGAGCAGTGCCCGGTGAGGAAGCTAAGCAGTTTCATGGATTTCAAAAGGATATTGAATCCGTGGGCGATTTTATCCTGCTATTCTTGGGACGATATAAGCGTTGGCGTTCACCGAAATTCTTGATTGGTGAAAGTTATGGAACAACACGTGCATGTGGTTTGTCAGGTTATTTACAGGACAAGAACGGTACTTATCTCAACGGTATTATGTTGGTCTCGGTTGTGCTGAATTTTCAGACAATCCGATTCGCTGTTGGAAATGACCTGCCGTATATTCTCTTTCTGCCAACTTATACTGCGACAGCGTTTTGGCACGACAAACTTAGCGAATTGGATACAAAACAGGAAGACAGTTTTGAAAACATCTTGGATGAGGTAAGGTCATTTGCTTTAGGGGATTATACTACGGCATTGATGCAAGGATCAGATATTTCGGATCGTAGAAGGCAAGCGATTGTTAAGAAATTGGCAATGTACACTGGTCTTTCCACTGACTACATAGAAAAAACGGATCTGCGTATTCGGATTAACAGGTTCTGCAAGGAATTGCTGCGAGAAGAAGGACGCACGGTTGGACGTTTTGATAGTCGTTTTACTGGAATAGACCGAGATTCTGCAGGAGAGAATTATGAATATGACCCCAGCTCCGCGGTAATTCAAGGTGCATATACTGCTACTCTAAACGACTATGTGCGAGGGGAGCTTGAATTTGAAAGTGATCTCCCTTATGAGATCCTTAGTGGCCGTGTGCATCCTTGGGACTATAAAAGTCATCAAAACGAGTATGTGAACGTTGCGGATACACTACGCAAGGCGATGACAACAAATCCTGCGTTGAAGGTGTATGTTGCAAATGGATATTTTGATTTAGCAACACCGTTTTTAGCATCAGAATACACATTTTCGCATCTTGGATTGGACAAGTCTTTACAGGACAACATCACAATGGCGTATTACAAAGCGGGACACATGATGTATATTGACATGGCCGAATTGAAAAAGATGAAGGAAGATATGGACGCATATCTTGATGGTGTCCTTGTGGATATATAGTTAGGTATTACGTTTCATAGGCAGTTATGAGTTATCAAAGAGACTTTGAAAAAAGACTTAATGTTGCAGTCGTTGGTGTTGGTTCGCATGGGTATCGGAATGTCCTACCTACGATGACATTTCTTCCTATTCGGTTACAAGCGTTTTGCGATGTTAATATTGAACGTGCTAAAATTACAGCAGAACAGTATGGTGTTAAGGCATGTTACGACAATATGGCAGAGATGCTCAGGAACGAGGATTTAGATGCGGTATTTCTTTGTGTTCCACCACGTCTACATCCGGAACTGACTTGCGAAGCGTTGGACGCAGGTGTGCATGTGTGGTTGGAAAAACCTCCCAGCATGTTTGCATGTGAAGTTGAGGAGATGATACGGCATCGTAATGACCGGGTTGTCGTTGTAGGATTCAAGAAGGCGTTTATGCCTGCTACACAGAAAATCATTGAAATCTTTGAATCGGAAGAATATGGTCCGTTAAGGACTTTATTGGGGGTATATCCAATGATGATTCCGGGTGATGGTGAACGTATCCTTCGTGAACGCGAACATACGAACTGGCTTCAAAACGGGGTGCATCCGTTATCGCTATTAATTGCTGTTGGTGGGAAGGTTGCGGGAGTTACCGTTCACCGAAGTAAGCTTGGTGGCGGCATCTGTGTGTTAGAATTCGCGAGTGGTGCTGTAGGTAACTTTCATCTTGCAGACGGTGCAAGGCACGGGCAGCCTTCTGAACTGTATCAATTCTTTGGGAATGGATGTCATGCTGAAATTCGGAACGGAACACAGGTTTTACTGCAACGCGGCATGATATATGATTACAAAGGCAGCACAAGTTTTGTCGCTGCAGGTTTTGACAGTGGTGCTATTGTATGGGAACCGCAACACAGTCTCGGAACTCTTGAAAACAAAGGGCTTTTCATTCAGGGGTTTTACCAAGAGATGCGTTATTTCTGTGATTGCGTTTTGGAAGGCAAACCTGCTGAAAAGGGATCGCTTGAGTTTGCATTAGAGGTTATGAAGGTATATGAAGCTGGACTGCGTTCTGAGGGTGATACAATTACCATCGCGTAAATTGACACTGTGCAGGAGAGACAATGCTAACAAAATTGATTTGCCGTAATTTTAAAAACTTCGATGATGTTGAAATAGAATTGGGTAATCCTGTTGTCTTTATCGGTCCAAATAATTCTGGGAAAACGACAGCGTTGCAAGCACTTGCCTTGTGGGAAATAGGATTAAAACGTTGGAATGAAAATCGTAAGGGAAAACCAAATCCAGAAAAACGTCCAGGGGTAGTTATAAACCGTCGTGACCTAATCTCTGTTCCAGTTCCAGAAGCAATATTGCTTTGGAGAAATTTGCAAGTACGCGATTCAAAAAACGTACGTATAGATATAATCGTTGAAGGAGTTACATCTGACAAAGCATGGCAATGTGGTTTAGAATTTGATTATGCCAATCAGGAATCCCTTTATTGTCGTCCCTTAAGAACAACAGAAGAAAATGGTAAAGTTGCCAGTCGAATGTCTATTCCTGAAGAAGTAGGAAACATGTTTGTTGTTTTTCTTCCACCGATGTCTGGTCTTGCTGCCAATGAAACGCGGCTTGATATTGGTGCAATTAATGTGCGAATTGGAGAAGGACGTACAGCAGAAATCCTGCGTAATCTATGCTATCAAATTTCACAGGAGACAGAAACATGGAAATGGGAAGGTCTTTATGAGCAAATCTATAAATTATTTGGAGTTCAATTAGATAAACCAGATTATATCGTAGAACGTGGGGAGATAGCGATGAAGTATCGTGATGAAAATGGTATTTCCCTTGATCTTTCCTCATCAGGTCGTGGGTTGCAACAGACATTACTACTTCTTGCTTATATGGCTGCAAATCCCGGTTCTGTACTTTTGCTTGATGAACCTGATGCACATCTTGAAATCCTGCGTCAACGACAGATTTATCAAGTGCTTACAGAATTAGCACGAGAATATGATAGTCAGATCATAGCTGCCAGTCATTCTGAGGTTATTCTGCATGAAGCAGCAAAACGGGATGTTGTGATTGCTTTTCTTGGTAAACCCCATAGGATTGATGACCTGGGGAGTCAATTAGTAAAATCACTTGGGGCAATCGGAACTGAACATTACTATCAGGCTGAACAAAAGGGTTGGGTTCTCTACCTTGAAGGGGCTACTGACCTACAAATATTACAAGCATTTGCCAAGAAACTTAATCATTCTTCTCAAACAGAATTAGAAATGCCTTATGTTCACTATATTGGCAACCAACCAAGAGAAGCGCGGAAGCATTTTTACGGTTTACGGGAAGCGAAACCAAATTTAGTAGGTTTTTGTCTATTTGATCGGATTGATAAAAATCTACGTTCACGTCCTGAATTGACTGAATACGCTTGGGAATGTCGTGAAATTGTGAACTATATTATTATAAATAGACAAGTGTTGATTGACTGGGTATGTGATGCAGCAAAGGAACATGCAGGTGGACCTCTCTTTGAATCTATTTCAGTGTCTACATGGGCACCTATATTAGAAGAAACAATTACAGAAATTGAAAACGCTCGTGAGACACTTGGACAAGAATCACCATGGTCCCCAAACACGAAAGTAAGTAATGAGTTTCTTGATCCGCTGTTTGCATCGTTTTTCGAAAAGCTTGAGTTACCCAACCTCATGCAAAAAACAAATTATCATACACTTGTCAAATTCGTACCAGCAGATCAAATTGATCCTGAAGTTTCAGATGTACTTGATGGGATTTTAGAAGTTGCCAAAAAAGCAAAACCGCTGGGCAGCATATAGAATAATTTGATGGAAGGGATAGTGGAATATAGGAGATTAGGAAGTTGCGGTTTGAACGACTGGACATTCTTGTTGAATTTCTGGTAGAATCTACTACGTTAACACTTATCGGTGGTTTTGTGGGAGTAAGGTGTTATCTATGGCGCATATCCAGCGTGGAAGACAGCGAAACTCCATCCGTTTGATGCCCTGAGGCACGAATAAACAACATGAAGTTAATAAGTCATGGATTTACATATTTGATAAAACACATTTTGTAGGAGGATTCAACATGTCAAAAGTTGCAGTGATTGCAGGTATAGGCCCTGGTTTAGGTGCAGCGATTGCACGGAAATTCGCAAGCGAAGGATGCAATCTTGCATTGCTATCGCGTTCATCAGCATACAGTATCAACTTATCAAATAGATTGGAAAAAACAGGTGTAACTGCTATCCCGATTCCAACAGATATAACGGATGCTGCGCAAGTTGCTGCAAGTTTTGCACAGATTCGTGAGGAGTTGGGGGTACCTGATATCTTGGTGAATCATGCGGGAAATGCAGCCTGGGGTAACCTCTCCGAACTGACTGCGGAAGTTTTTGAGAACGCATGGCGCGTATGTACACTCGGAGCGTTTCTTTGCACGAAGCAGGTCGTACCAGGTATGATTAATAAAGGTGGAGGGACGATCCTTTTTTCGGGTGCGACTTCTGCTGTGCGCGGCAGAGCCGGTGCGATTGCTTTTAGCAGTGCCAAATTCGCTATGCGTGGTTTAGCATCTTCCCTTGCACGTGAGGTTGGACCGCAAGGCATCCACGTTGCACATATCATCATTGACGGTGTGATTGATACCCCTGGTGTGCGGGAACGGTACCAGTTAGCAGAAGATGAACCGTTGCTTTCAACGGATTCTATTGCTGATACCTATTGGGCTTTGGTGCAGCAGGAACGTAGCGCGTGGAGTTTTGAGGTGGATGTCCGACCGTATAATGAGGAGTTCTTTACATAGCTGATTGAAACGCACATACCGGGGAGTGTGCACATATTTTTAGATGTCAGTATATTAGAACAGAACTTACACATTCCCCTTTGATAAGGAGATAGGGGGTTAAATAGTGCGATATTTCAATGTTTTTAATCTTTTTATCTCCCCATACGCTATCGCTATGGGGCCCGCCCCCTAAATCCCCTTATCAAAGGGACTTTAAAAGCAAATGTGTAAGTCCTGTTAGAATTTAATTTGACAAAAATAGTGAAAAACTATAGAAATTTCGTAAATTTTCTAAAATAAATTTGACATTTGTTGAAATTTATGTTATGCTATTTACGTTAAGCATTGTAAGAGGTTATGGAAAGGGAATAATATATTTGGTACACGGTGGGAAATTGAACAGTGGATAACCGATATATAAACACTACAATTGATCAGAAATTAGCCATGATTCTTGGGCGTTCGTCGCTTGCTCAAAGGCATTGTGTCGGTAGGTTTATGCATTATTGCATTTGCGCCCCCCCACGTAACCCTCTTACCCGCCCATAACTTAATTATATTACAAAACAAGGTCTTATCGCAAGTATTAAATTTGCGATTTTTTTTTTTTTGTGCCCGCACGACGTATCGCGTCGCGGGCTTTTCTTGTTGCATCACACAATGTTGTGACAGTGATGCAACTTTTCTGTTTGATAATAACACGAGAACATGGTATGATAATCATGTCTCCTGTTATTGTTGTTAAATAAAGGAAGACATGAAAGGTTCACATAACGGTAAATTTGAGAAGTTTCCGAGAACACCCGTGGATAGTTTCCTTGAATCGCTACGATTTGCAAAGGCAAAACCGCATATTCCAAAAGGTGCATGTCTCTTGGATATCGGGGCTGGTGACGGTGCTTTCTTACGACACCTCAACAGACATATCCACACTGGTGTCGGAATTGATGCAAGTCTAACTCAATCCGTTGAATTTGGGACTTGCTACCTCCTAAAGGGGTACTTTCCTGATGACTTCTCCGAAAACAAAACCTTTGATGTCATTACAATGTTGGCAACTGTTGAACATATCCCGATGAACGTACTGCCAAAGGTCGTGGATATGTGTTGGGATTACCTCCAACCGGGCGGGCACGTTATTGTTACTGTGCCTCATCCCCGCATGGATGGGCTTCTGGATTTCCTGAAAAAACTCAGGATAGTTGAGGGATTCTCCCTGCATGAGCATTACGGATTTGATCCAGAATGCTTACCAGATATTTTCAACCGTTGGCAACTTGTGAAAAGAGAACGTTGGGGATTCGGATGCAATAACCTTTTCCTGTTTGGAAAACCTTGATTGCTACCTCAACGATGGTGTCTCCAGACACTGCATTTTATAACAAAAAATGGACTGTGGGAAATACCTAACAGTCCACCGATAATAAAGGAGATTGAAACAATGCGTTTTAAGAATTTGACGATTACGACAACTTTAGGTGTCCTTTCTATTGTGGCAGTGGCAGGTTTGGCACTTCTGCCGATAACCAATGGGGTTTGCAATGGTGAATTCTATGAAAATGATTGGAAATATAGCAATGATAACACACAAGCATCTTATAATGCAAAACATTATGGAAGTTATTGGGCACTTTATGCATCAGTTGATGCACGTGTTGTTAATGCTTCTGTTAGTGTCTCCCCCTTTGAGTTGTCAGATTGGCAAGAAGCAGATAGATTGGAAGGAACCGCAACGGTAACAGCACATCGAGACCCTTATGTAAAACATCTCATATATCATTGTAATCAATATCATTGTAGCAGTTGGCACTTTGGCATGTGTTGGGGACATTATGCGGTGATGATAGTAAATGGCTCTGAAGCCACGGACACGAATGAACGATCTCCAGATGTCTCTCAAGGAGATTCTCTCATTCTTGATGTTCAAATAAGGGAACATACAAAAACGGTGGCTAAAGCCAGGTCTAAAAAGGAAAATCGGGAAGTTGAAATTACAATAGGGTATGATCTAGAATTGCCAAAAGGTGGAAAATTCGATATAGGAACAAAAGGTGCCTATAAAAATGAGATACTTAGGTCCACATCAGAAAGTTGGCAAGTGACTGGCGTAAAAAAACCATTTGAATCTGAGAATGTTGGTCGCTATGTTGAAGTAGTCCGTCGTCCATCTTTAAGGTTACATGAACGTTTGGCGGTTGAAAGTTACGGTACAACATCTGCAGAAGCGGATTTTAGTTTTTATGAAGCTGATAGTGAGGCACTTGTTGTTGATTAGTTAGTGGACATTCCACAGCGTTTATAATCGCCACGCCGATATATTTTTTGCAAGTGAAGTTAATAGGTTGAGTTTACATTTGACTTTGCAACCGGTCCTTGTAAGATTTCCATAGTTCTGCAATGCTCTATCCGATCTACAAACGATAACCTTAAATTCATTGGTTTCTGGGTGGTTTTAAAGTTTGAGATGTCAACACAGTTATTTATACCTATAACCGCGGTTCTATGTTTCAATAGGAACATAGAACCGCAAAAAGGAGTAAGCATGAAGCATAGACGCATTTTTGTAGTAGTACTTGTCTTAATCAGCATAAGTGTTATGGTTTTCCTCTCTTACCGAAACAAGTTCTCTGATAGTGATAAGCGCGGTACTCTATCACCGACTGAGGCAGCAGAACGTCTTCGTCTACATCCTCTTGCCTCACCAGAAAAAATCACCGAGGCTGAACAACAACATGTTTCAACGTGGGAAGAATGGATAGATGCACATGCCGAAATTGTTGTGGCACAAATTGTGCTGGAATGGGATGAATTGCCCACGACAGTGGAACAACTTCGAGAGATGAACCGATATGCAAATCGGGAGATAGCAGAAAATTTCCAGGCAGTGCAAATGCCACCACCGAAAACTGCTGGTGGCCCATCATCTGAAGAATATGCTGAAAAAAGTGTTCGAGAAAAAGCCCGGGAGTTAGCAGAACAATACTACCAGGGCCCCCAGACACCTGAAGCACTCATGGCTGAATTTGGTGAAAAATATCTTGAGAGGTATCCGGAATCAAGTGAATGGGATACACAATATCCGGTTAAAGATTGGCTGCAGAAACTTATCAATAAAGATGTTGAATTTAAAGAATTCAAAGATTACAGTTATTTTCTTCGATTGCGACGAAACCTCATCAGACTTAAAGACGATCCTGACCAGTGGCAATCAGGAAATTGGGGTATCCCCATCACCAATAACTTTGAGATCTATGAAGAAAACTACATAGACAGGAAAATATGGGAGGACAGTATGGTTAAGCAGGTCAGAGTAGAATATCCAAATGAACCCATGGTTTCTGTTTTTTTTCCAAGTCACTATCCAGACAAATATCTCCCCACAATAGGGAAGACGACTTTCGTCCGTAGAAAAGGAGATGCAATGTCTACATGGGGAACGATGCTGACAGAAAAGCAACGTGACGATCTTTTCCGTAAAGGCATTGAACCAGAGGATATAGAAATAGTCTATATTGATGATGAATACAACATCCTTTCTGAAAAACCGAAGCCCTATAACCGTGAGGAGTGGCTCAAGGAAAATTCCTTCATCAGTGAAATTGATGGTATTCCGTTAACTCCCGAAAACTACGAAAAGGTTGTAGGTGAACCAACACCTGATAGTTGGAAAGAATGGTATGAGAAAAAACAAACCGAAGAAATACAGTCCCCCGTTAAACCTTCACCTATTGATCCGAATGCAGCGCGCCGTGAGGCGGCTCGTGCTGCTGCAGAGGCGGCACAAGCCGCAGCCAAAGCAGAATACGAAAAGTTTGAGAACCGCATGCGACAAATAGAAGAGTTCTCAACGATGTCGGATGCGGAAATTGAAAAATCCCTTGAAAGACAATTCCGAAAACAATTTCTACCGGAACATCCGGTAGAACAGTTAGAACTAATCACACCTGAGCGACTGGAAAGGGCATTAGGCACACTGTTTCAACATGGGTTTGAAAAGGGGATCCAGAGGATACGAAAGGACAACAAAGTGCTGGCAGATATGTTAGAAAACTACTTTGGCGCAGGACATCGGCCGCCCCCTGAAATGCCGAAGAGACCGGAAAGACCTACACCACCAAAACCACCAGAAGCACCGTAATGAAAAAACAGATAATTCTGATTATCGTTAGTTTTTTTGTTATTGCTGCACTGGCCTCCTTTTTTAGTCGTAGCAATCCTGCAATTCGCAGTGTGGATAAATCTCTGTGGGTAAGGCATTGGGAACAACTTGACCTTGCACATATCAAAAAGGTTTACCAACCCTACACCGTTGCAGAAATGATAGACAGGTGGGATGATAAATTGATCGCTAAATATGGTGATGCTGAAAGATTCATGCAGGCAATAGGCATAGCAGGCGAAGTTTATCCGCGTGATACGTACCTAACGCGCATGCTGGAATTAGGTAGACCTTTTGTTGATTTCTTAGATTATGAGGATGCCCTCACGGAACAACGGACATGGTTGTTTGCTGGGCGAACCTACTGGGAGAGCATGAATGCAACAGAAAGGGGTGTTTATCTTGAACAGTTGGGATTGCCACCAGATGCAGCATGGGAAACGTCCGAGGAAATGCTTTTAAAGAATGCCGTTGTGGACAGTATCAACTTTCGGCGTTCAATAGAGCGAGATCCTTACATTAATGGTACACTACCGAGTTGGCAAACCCCCTAAATCCCCTTATCAAAAGGTTTTCTAAGACCGATAATATGTAATACACCTTCCGCATACCACTGGTGCTGATATGTAATACCATTTTCGTAGGTCGGGTAGAGCGAAGCGAAACCCGACATGTATTGATTGTGGCTATTCTGAGCGTAATGTCTGTATTTATCAAGCCCCAGAGGGGCGACAGATGGATCAGACAAAGGACTTGATAAAACTGATCGGTGAAAACACACATGGCAAAGAAGATTCAGCACCCTAAGCGGAAAAAGGTTGTGAACTTTTACCGCATTGCAAAACATTTTGGTGCATGCCTTTTTCTCATCCTGATACTGATTGTTGGAAGCAAAGTCCGTGGACAAAGTGTTCCCATCATTCCTACTGGACAGTTTGCTTCAAGCGACGCATTTCTCTATTATTCACATGCCGAAACCATTGTAAAAGATGGAAAATGCTACCAAAAGTTGAAACGCATCGGTGGGTGCCACTCGGTAGAGATTTAAGAGAAACACTGCACGGTTACCCTTACGCTATTGCCTACACGTATAGGGTCCTAAAGATATTCTTTCAGAACATCACAATCTATCAGGTGCAGCTTTTCGCGCCGACGGTTTGCTTTCTCATCGGCATGACAGTGCTGTGCCTTTTCCTTTATATCCGTTTCGGTTTTAGTGTCGCTGCGGTTGCTGGTGTGCTATTGACGATCATGCCCGGTAGTATTGAGCGAAGTGTTGTAGGATTCAGCGATAGGGACGGTTGGTGTTGGATGCTCGCTACGGTTGCCGTGACAACCTATCTGTGGAAAGAGGACGCAAAAAGCAGATGGGGACGTTACCTCTGTGCAGGACTTTCTGGTTTCTTTGTGTTCCTTGGCGGATTAAGTTGGGAAGGTTTTGGCGGTTTTGTTCTCGCAATTGTAATGGTTGAGCTCTGGCGATTCCTCACAACCGATGCTGAAGAACGTTTATCGGAATATGTGCTGTGGGTGTTGATGTTTGTTCCATCGCTCTACATCTTTTCGCCAGCATATCATCGGGGTGGCGGGTTTACGAGTCACGTGGCAGCCTTTCTACTGTTTCCGCCTCTCGTCATGCTATTGCTTCGGACAGTGCGGTTCTTTCTCACTCGTGGACAGCATGCTGTTTCCAAGTTTATCAAAGAGCAGATTTCTGCGCGCGCGCTCTCCCTTGTTTTTTGTGCGGTGTGTCTGCTTATCGGTATCGCTTATCTCGGTCTCAAACGTGCAACTTTCGTGCAAAGTATTGTCCCCTTCAGTGGTGCCGATGTGATGAAGGAGGTTGGTGAACTACAATCACCCCATGATATTTTCTGGTATGGTCGGTATGGACATGTGATGTTGATTGCAAGCCTATGTCTTATCGTAGGCTGCGTCAGGTTTTGGGGAGCGAAAGCACTTATCCTCGCCTTTACGATTTCACTATTCATCGCTGCGACGTTTCTCCGGCAATATTTATACTATACGTTGTCGCCTGCTATCTGTGAATACCTTTTCTATGGGGCAGTCGCGTTCACACCGATTGCTGGGTTAGGTGTTGCCGCCCTTCGCGAGAAACCGATTAAACACGAATACGTCTATGTCGCTTTTGCGTTTTGGTTGCTCCTCTGGCTTGGTCTTGCCCGCGATGCACTCCGCTACGACTTTTTCATCGGAGTCCCGCTTGCGTGTTTCGATGCTATCGGTATCCAATTCGTAACAACACGACTCAGTCAACGTATCACAGCAATCAAAAAAGAGGAGATGGTGGGAGAAAACATGATGCAACCTAATAACACAGCCAAAGAGAATAATCGTAGGTGGGATAATATCATACCGATATTGACAAAGACTAGTGTAACCCTTGCCTGCCTTGCACTTATTCTTTTTTGGGAAGCTCCTGGTGATAAACCGCTTCCAGGGCTGGCACAAAGAGGATACACGACGCGATTAGAATCCGAACATTTATTCCCTGGTAAAGATACCCCTATGGCAAATGCTTGTCAATGGATGCACGAAAATCTTTCTGCGGATAATGTCGTTGCGGCACCTTGGAGTTATGGGCACATGCTTGGTGTTCTTGGTAGTGTTAAAACCGTCATTGATCCTGACCATTTCATTGTACATTGGATAGACCTTTATGAACAGCACGTTGCTGCTGCCACATCTGAACATGAATCACTTGAATTCCTCAAAACACACCACGTAACGCATCTATTGCTACGTGAAGAAGACATATTTCACACTGTATCGCAACATACACACGTTGATGAACAACCCGAACATCCACTCTATATGGTGCCGCTTGTGCCGCGGTCATCTGTAGGCAGTGCACACTACCACATGGTGCCAGTACATAAAAATACACCCATTCACTTTGTTGAGATAGACTTTCATCACGATCCTGCCATTGTCACTGCAAGGCTCAAAAACGGTAAAATCGTCCAATTGCCATACATCAAATATGACAGTAGCATAAAATCAGTCCATACGGAACACGACAATCATGACCACGACACGGAACAGAACCATACAGAAGCAGCCAACAATGAGAATGGCGGTATCCTCCACCTCTTTGATTCACAAACGCATCGGGAAGCCATCCACTACCTATCTCCACACAGTTGGGACAGTCTCTCTGTCAAGTTGTTTTTTCGCGATGAACACAGTGAAGCGTTCGTTCCTGTCTACCCAGAAAATGAGACAACATCTGCCAAAGTCAAAATCTGGGCGATTCATTATCCACCCGATATAAAAGAAAATTCCAAATACC
>JAAXHO010000270.1 GCA_012270795.1 Candidatus Poribacteria bacterium | reverse complement strand
GGGTTTCTAACCCCGATTTCTGCTGCTGTATATCTCCAATCGGGGTTAGAAACCCCTCCAACAATATTGCTTTGTGACAATTGATGCCGCTGCTATTTTAACAGGTTTATTTAGTTTTTGGTATTTTAGGCAAATATGTTAACATGCGTTAATAGATTTTTTTGTTTATTGTCGGTTTGATATTCCCTTGTCTGAACCAGGATTTTCAGGATTTTCCTCAACAGGTTCTATTCCCAAAGTTGACATCAAAGTGTATCATAAATCTTTGATTGAGGTAATCCTGGTAATCTGATAATCCTGAAAATCCTGGTTCAGACAAAGAACAAGTATGCTACCCAGCTACTCTAAAAAAATACAAAAACAAGATATTACCCAATTATGGTAAATTATACAATTAATTCTACATTCTGAGTTGTAGGAGCGACCTTTGGTCGCGACCCGGGATGGCACTCCTACAGAAGAGCCCGCACGGTCGCGACCAAAGGTCGCTCCTACAGAAGATGTGTATAATTATTTCCATATTTCACCATAATAAATTAAACTTCATAATAAGGGGATTAGGAGGGTTTAAAAACCGTTATTTCAGTGTTTTATCTCCTCATACGCTATCGCTATGGATCCAGTCCCCTCAAATCCGTTTATCAGTGGGATTTTATTTAAGAGGAAATACGCAAATCCTAATAATACCATTTCTATAAAATAAGATACCATTTGTCAAAATGTTCTGGTAGGAGCGACCTCTAGTCGCGACCGGGAGGTCGCTCCTACCGAAAAGAGACCTCCAACCAGGGATAAAAGTGAAATTCCTTAATGGGACAATATTAATTAGAATTAGTATAATATGAGACTCGCAAAGAAAATAGGCAGATACCTAAAAAAGGATACCTGCCTGTCAATGGATTGTGCATCCCCGTTTTTTGGAGTGAACCTATAAACATCTACTGTGTGATGATGATCTCAATAGATTCGCTTTCTGCTGTATATCCCCACGAGTTTGTTGCTGTAAACCGTATGCTTGGGTCTCTGCACTCGTCGGTGTGCCGCTCAAAACACCATTACTCAAGGACAATCCTGCGGGTAGCGTTCCGCTGGTATGTGTGATTGTTGGAAACCCTTCAACATAATCTTTTAAATTCAATCTGAAACTAACACCTACTGTGAGACGGTAAGGATCGGGTATATTGTCCCAATCACAAGGGGCGACAGGGGTTGCATAAACTGTATCGGATACAGTGCCATCTCCCACGCTATTGACAGCCCGCACTTGGAACTGATATTGAGTACCGTTGTTCAAATCGTTAACAGAAATATTGGGGTTATTGATACTGTCCCATGTTATCCAATCCCCATAAGTGCCGTAGGTGACACTATACCGGTATTTGTAGCTGGTGATATCTGCACCACCATTATTGCTTGGGGATGCGAAAGATACACTGACCAACCCATTGTAACCTTGGGCACTTACATAAGCGGGTGGGCCTGGAACTGTCGCTGATGGCGTTGAAGGTGTTGATGGTGTGATTGATGCCTCTTCCTCATCGTCATCACCATTATTAGTATCCGGGTTGTCCGTGCTACTATCGCCAGATGCTGAGTGTTTCGCTTTAAACGGATTGAGATCATGGGGATTATGATCTCGTTCATGTCCCATGCACTCTCTGAATTTAAAACCACATTGATACGATTTGTAGGCGTTGAGGGTGCCTGTCGGTTTCTCCCATACCCAGATTGAACACGTTTGCACATTATGTTCCGTTCCTGCTGGTTTGTTCGGACAATCGTAGTAAGAACGACCACACCCCTGTGCCGTCTTGCGTGTCAACAATATCTCGGCTGCACGGTGAGGTACCATCACTTTATAGTTTTGCGATCTTTCTGGAACGGACCATCCCTCTGCCTCAAGTTCTTCCTTAGCTTCAATATCCACATCATCGGCAGTACCACACTTTTCCTTATGATCACCTTCGGCTTCGCTAAATGTGTCAAAAATATCACCGCAATCGTTAAAACAATGGATTTGCGTGAAACCAGGTTTGACAGGATCACTGAAAAGTTGTTCAGGAACCTTCTCACTATCCGGCAAACCTGTCTGATCTACGTATGCGTTCCACTTTTTAGCCCGATTATTGAAGTCCCATAAAGCATATTCGAATCGGTAAAATGCCTCCATCAGCGTATCAGACTGAGTTTCCGCTACACCGTTATCTTCAATCTCTTTTCTTACCTTTGCCATAACATCATCTTTTGTTACGGAGCCACTGCCATCCCAGTAATCATTGAAAGTCTTAAGTTTCGTCTCGTGATACTGGAAAGCCGTATATGTAGCATCTGCTAATGTCATTGCATCCGCGTGATTTTTTGCGATTTCCAGAGTGATTCCAAGTGCTGAACTCAAAGCACTTGTCATATTATTTTTGATACCAGCAGGCAATGTTTTACCCATCGTGTAGAGCATCGCCTTATTGGCTCTTTTGAAATCATTCCCAATCTTCCGTGCCTCAGCAAACGCATCGTTCACCTGCTTCACTGCCTGAGGTATAGTAACATCACGCCACGCTTCAAAGTGTCTCTCTGCATTATCATAAATAGAATAATCCGGTTTAGTGGGTGTTGACGATACATTCAAGACATTGCTATAGGCAAACACACAAAGAGACGCTGTGAAGATATGTAGAAACTTTCTCATTCGGGTTTACCTCCTTCAGGAATAGGTTCTAAAATCGGAACGGGGAAACTTTGAACAAGCCCTCTTTCTTCAAGCGGTTTCCACAATACTTCTTCTTTCAACCGTCCTAATTTTCGGGCTTCATCACTCCACATGCTGCCCCCAACATATCCCTTATGAATTGCCAAATTAAGCAAGTTCAACTCCGTTCTGGCTCTATATGCCGCTGGTTTACCATAGTTTTCAAGTATGATCTTGGCATTTTTTTGGATGATCGCTTCGGGGTCTTTTAGCAGGTGAGCATACGTTTCAAACGGTGGATGAGGTGCACGTTCCATCAGCTGTCCATCAATATAAACATCTTCTTGAGGGGCCGCTGATCCCTGCGGTTGTTCCGGTTTAGAGAACTGTATTGGGTTATTTTCTTCTACGGACGTATCGTCCGCTTGAGTTATTGGTACTTTACACCAGTGATCCCCGTGCCACACCCATTTGAAACCTGGCGCGTCTTTCGGTTTTTCTTCATCGAAAACGATGTTTGGGAGTGTTCGGGGTTTAGGGTCTGGTCGATCCTCTTTTAAGCCTTCTTCAAAGTTTTTGATATCAATATGCAGGTAGACCTGTAGGGCAGCGAAACCGATGAGAACGATAATGAGGGTACTTGTTGTCCATTTCAATGTTTTGCTCATGAGTTTGTCTCCAATATGTTTTGATTGTATTATGACTTAACGATTCAATTAAGTCAAGCAAATAAGTCAAGCAAAATATTATCGGTCCGAAATCAGGAATAAATTAACTTGATAGCTACACGATTATATTGTAAACTAAATCAATTATGATGAAAATTGAAAAACTAACTTGATAAACGACAAAGTGCATCTTTGTGCTACAGAAATGGAATTATTCTTATGCCAAAACCCAATATCATCTATATCCATTCTCATGATACAGGAAGGTATGTTCAACCTTATGGACATAACATTCCTACCCTAAATATACAAAAATTAGCAGAAGAAGGTGTTCTGTTCCGAAACGCCTTCTGTGCAAACCCAACCTGTTCTCCCTCCCGCGCTGCTCTACTCACAGGTCAATATGCACATAGCTGCGGGATGGGAGGGCTCGCAAACCGAGGCTGGAGTCTCCCCGTACCTGAACACCTCATCCCATATACACTCAACGATGCTGGCTATGTGACAGCATTAGCAGGTTTCCAGCACGTTGTCCGTAATGTACAAGACACAGGTTATCAGCGAATCTTAGCACAGGAATATGGCAATGCGGGGGCAGAACAACGCGCAAGTCAGTTCCTTGATGAAAAACCGAATCAGCCTTTCTTCTTAGATATCGGTTTTAGCGAAACACATCGCAAAGCACAAGGATTTGATCCCCCGCCGGATGGAGAACCGAAAACTGACCCTCGCTACGTTAAACCGCCACCAACGTTCCCCGACAATCCCACGACACGACAGGATATGGCAGAATATATTGACGCAGCACGTAGACTTGATTTGAAAATGGGGAAAGTTTTTGATGCGTTGGAGAAAAACGGACTTACAGAAAACACACTCGTAATTTGCACAACTGACCACGGACTTGCCTTTCCCCGTATGAAATGTCACGTTACCGATCACGGTATCGGTGTAATGTTAATTGTCCGAGGTCCAGGTGGGTTTGATAGTGGAAAAGTCGTTGATGGGTTAATCAGTCAAATTGACCTGTTTCCGACTATCTGTGAATTGGCTGATATTGAACCGCCAGAATGGTTACAAGGACATTCTATTCTTCCTCTTATTCGTGAGGAGACAGATGATATCCGCGATGCTGTTTTTGCTGAAGTCAATTATCACTGTTGCTATGAACCACAACGTGCTATTCGTACCAAACGGTGGAAATATATCCGACGGTATGATAACGCAGAAAAGTGGGCACTGCCGAATTGCGATGATAGTATCAGTAAATCTTACATGTTGGAAAATGATTGGGCAAATTTACCTGTAGAATCGGAGCGGTTATATGATGTTGTCTTCGATCCATCGGAAGCACATAACCTTGTAGGTGACCCCAATTATGCAGATGTCCTATCAGATATGCGTAGTCGTTTGGAACAGTGGAGAGTAGAAACAGATGACCCTGTCACTGAAAATCAGATTATGGTACCACCTGACACGGCTGTCTTGAACGATCCATCAGATGTCTCTCCAAGGAATAAGAGTTACCCAGCAGCAGAGATTCTCTGATCTTCAGATATGGATTCAAGGTTAGGTTCTTCGCTTTCTAACAGCACAATTGAAAGTCGGCAGCCAAGTGCATTAAGAATAGTTCCGAGCGTATTAACATGTGGTGCCTTATCGCTTGAAAGTATCTTATTTTTGTCTGAATTGCGGATTTCGCAAAGTGCTTCAGAATCTCGGATGTCGGGCGTGTGTACGGAATCGCGGAATTCGCGGAGGACATGGAAGACGCGGAAAAGACTGCTGCATTATGATTTTTGCCTTGAATAAACATTATCTAAACAAGACGTTTTATCGTGGGTATCTTCTCCGTGTCTTCAGTGTCATCCGCGAATTCCGCGATTCTGTCCGAATCAGGATTTTCAGGATTTCTTGATTATTTGGTAATCTATAAATCCTGAAAATCCTGATTCAGACAACAGAGGACGTAACGACCCAGCAAGGGGAATGCATAAGTCCTGTTAGATATGGTATTATTCTTGCGTAGGGCATTCCATAATGTCCCATGTGATACCAAATTTATCAACACATTTGCCGTAGTAGGCACCCCAGAACATATCGCCCATCGGCATCATGACTTTGCCGCCATTAGATATTTTCGCAAAGATTTCGTCTGCATGTGATCTTTCACCCGTCTCAAAACAGAGCGAAAAGTTGTTACCCATGACACGCGGCGGCCCGAATGATGAACAAGTATCGCTGCCCATCAGGACACTGGAACCAATTGGAAGGGAAACGTGCATGATGCGATCCAAATCTTCCTCTGCAACGCCAAGGTCTTCTGGTGCCTCACGGAACGTTGAAATCATCAACTCGCCGCCAAAAACGGAGCGATAGAATTCAAACGCTTCGCGGCAATCATTGTTGAAGGTTAAGTAAGTGTTGAGTGTCATAATTTTCTCCTAAAAAGTGAATGTAATTAATTATTGCAGGTCGTCAAACCTATCCATATATAACACGTTTTGGAAGTTATTTTAGTTTCAATTTTGAATTTACCTGTTTGAAATGCAGTGTTCGGCATCCAATTGCTGACTACTGACAGCCAATAGCCATTTCCCCTTGCAATCCCTCACCAAT
>JAAXHO010000029.1 GCA_012270795.1 Candidatus Poribacteria bacterium | reverse complement strand
AAACATACCACGGTATGTTATTTCATACCACGTGGTATGTTTTGGAAAATCTGAGTTAACAAAAAATTGCATGCAAAATGATATTTACACTACGTAAAAAAACAAAATAGAATTTTATATTGAACAAGAACTTTACACACCCGAGATTTTACAATACATAACTTCGTTAAAAGAAGATGGAGAAAATGAAAACATTACACCAACTCATCATTGCCATAGCCTTGCTACTTTTGTTTTCTCTGCAAATAACCTCTGCACAAGATATTACGCTGTTGGGTTTACCAGAGGGGGCAAAAGCACGACTTGGAAAAGGAACTATTGAGGATATTGCAATTTCTCCAACTGGAAAACAGTTAGCGGTCGCAAGTAAAATTGGGGTTTGGTTATATGATACACAAACTGGTGATGTCATTATGCTTTTTACCGGACATAAAACTGCAGTACGTTCTGTTGCATACTCACCAGATGGGATAACAATTGCAAGTGGTGGAGGATTAGGAAATGACAAGTCAATTCGACTATGGGATACACTGACAGGTGAGCACGTAGTTCTTTCAAGAAATAGTGAAGATGTTCGTGCCTTAGCGTTTTCTCCAGACGGTCTTACACTCGTCAGTGGAGATCAAGGTGGTAATGTTAAACTGTGGGATGTAAGCACAGGTGAATCCATACATATGCTTTCAGGTTTGAAACAACAAATTCTATCAGTAGTGTTTTCACCTGATGGAAAAACTGTGGCGGGTTCTGCGTTAAACAACACAATTTTTTCATGGAATGTTGACGATGGACAAATTAAACATAATTATTTTGGACATACTGATTGGGTACGTATTCTTGCGTTTTCGCCAGATGGAACTATCCTTGCCAGTGGAAGTAATGACGGCACAATTCGCTTGTGGGATACTGCCACTGGACAACAGAAAAAGATTCTTACTGAACGTACTGAACGTGAAGAAAATTATGGAACTATCGCGTATAGTCCAGACGGTAACACAGTCGCGTTTAGTATCTACTATAAAAGCAAGATTGAGTTCTTAAATGTTTCTACTGGAATAGTTGAACAAACAATTCACATTCCAGAAGGTAAAGTTTCTGAAATCCTTTATTCTCCAGATAAGAAAACTCTTGTTGGTATGGACCGGGGTGGAAAAATATTTTTTTGGAACCTTGAAAACGGTGAAAACATTTTGACCATAAATGGTCATACACGCAATGTTCGTGCACTCGCGTTTTCTGCAGATGGAACGACTATAGCAAGCACATCTGGATCAGGGATTGCATTGTGGGATGTGAAATCGAGACAACATTTACAGACACTTCAAGGAAATCAACAAAGTGTGAAATCATCTATAGCATCTTTAGCATTTTCACCTGATAATCGCACAGTCGCCAGTGCTGATGGGAATGGTAACATCTATTTATGGGATTATACTACACCTATACATGTAATAACTCTCAAGGGGCATACAGATGGAATCTCTTCAATAACGTTCTCCTCAGACGGTAGTAGGTTAGCAAGTGCGGGAAATGACCGGACAATTCGTATATGGAATGCTGAAAACGGTGAAGAGATACAGACATTGACTGAAGAAAAGGGACAGGTTTTTTCGGTAGCATTTCCCCTGATAATCTGACGTTAGCAAGTGGTGGATTTAATGGAATGGTGCTTTTGTGGGATGTTGAAACAGGTGATCAGAAACTCACACTTCCAAAAACTGGAAATGGGTTTTCTATTGCCTATTCACCAAATGGTGTATTGCTTGCTACATCAGGTCCACAAATAAAGTTGTGGCATACAATCAGCGGAGAATGTATTCAGACACTTGAACTACCATTTAATATGGATGATATTGATGAACACAAGGGATTTCTTCTTGATATAATGATGGGTAGTATGGTTGAGGACCTTGCGTATTCATCAGATGGAAGACAATCGCTGGCGTAGGGAGAAACGGTATGATCCATTTATGGAATTTAGAAACAGGTAAGAAACAGCATACCTTTTCAGGCCATAAGTGGACTGTGAATACATTAGCGTTCAGTCCTGATGGTAAAACACTCGCCAGTGGAAGTGATGACGGAACTATTCTGCTGTGGGGTGTACCAATAAGAAAATAGAAGAAAGCGACTATGCAAATAAGACAACGACATATCTTATACCTTTGCCTACTGTTAACGATATTCTTGGCGAATGTCTTCGCACAAGAAAGCACAAATACGAATTTGCCAGAAGGTGCCAAACTCCGCATTGGTAAAGGGATATTGGGAGAAATCGCTTATTTTCCTGATGGCACGCGGTTTGCAGTCGCAACTTCAGTTGGGGTTTGGATATACGACTCGATCTCTGGAAATGAATTATACCAACTCACTGATCTTGCTAACCGTGTAAATGGTATAGAAAACGTATCCATTTCATCCGATGGGAATTTAACCGTGACAGAAGGTCCGGATGGAACTGTACTAATTTGGAAAACTTCCACAGGTCAGCTTTTGAGGTCTATTGCAGATGAGGAGAAGGAGCATTACAATCCGATCTTTTCTCCCGATGGTAATACTATTGCTACATCAAGTGGAACCCTATCTGAAATATCCAACAAGACAATAAATTTGTGGGATGTCAGAACAGGTCAACACATAAAAACACTCGCCAAACCTAACGCTGGTTTCTATAACAGACGCTTTTCACCTGATGGCAAGACACTTACAATTTGGGAATATAATAGCAGAAACTTGGAGCTATGGGATGTGAGTACGGGAAAACACCTAAACACCTTCATGGCTCATGAGGGTAGTATTACCAGTGTCAATTTTTCTCCTGATGGGAAAATTATCATAACGAGTGGGTTAGATCAGACAGTGCGTTTATGGGAGGTTGACACGGGAGAACATCTAAATTCAATCACTCAAGAAGATACCAATGATTTTTCCAGTGTATGTTTTTCACCTGATGGAAAGACTATTGCTACCACAGGTTCATCTGACGGTTCGGTGCATCTATGGGATGTAAACACAACACAATACCTGAAAAGTTTTATTGGGCATACGGCAGGTGAAGCGTCTTGTGTCCGCTTTTCACCAAACGGAAAAATTATCGCTGCGGCTGGGAGTGATGGCACGATACTTCTCTGGTCTACTACCACGGGACAAGAGCTGATAAGTCTTTCTGGACATGTGGGAAATGTTGATACCGTTTCCTTTTCGCCAGATGGAACAAACCTACTTAGTACGGGTTCTGACAAGACTGTGCGTCTATGGGATACGTTCACAGGACAGTTACTGAAAACACTGTCTGGATACACGGAGAGCGTGAACAAAGTTACCTATTTACTAGACGGAAAAACTCTTGCAATCTGGGATAATGACAAAACTATTCGGTTGTGGGATGCAAATACAGGAAAGTTACTGAAACATTATAAACTCAATGGTTTAAAAGGGGAGGTTAACTCATTTCATTTTTCACCTAACGGAAATACTTTCGCTGTAATATGTACACGGGGTATGGCATTTTTGTGGGATGTAAAGTCAGGAGAACTCCTCAACACGTTTTCAAAGCAAAGACACGATATTGCCCAGTTAAACTATTCACCTGATGGTAACACGATTGTAAGTAGAAGTTCGGATAATAGTGCTCGATTATGGAATGGAAACACAGGAAAACTGCTAAGTACACTGACTGGGATTAAGGGGAAACTCTTCGGAGTAGATTATTCAAGCGATGGCACTAAACTCGTTGTCCAGAGTTCAGGCAATACAGTACAGATATGGGATGCCAACACAGGACAACGCCTAAATACACTTACTGGAACTACGGGGTCTATTGATGGAGCATACTTTTCCCCTAAAATAAATACTATTATTACCAGTATATATGACGAATATAAGGACGATGGCGTGTATCTGTGGGATGGAAAAACAGGTCAACATATCAAAAAACTCTCTGGATATTCGGGGGCTGAAAGCCACGCAAGTTATTCTCCAGATGGAAATACTATTGCTACCGGAAGTTTAGACAAAACCGTTAGGTTATGGTCTACAACATCTGGTCAGAATCTCAAAACACTCGCCGGACATACAGGTGGGATTAGTTCAATTGCATTCAGTCCAGACGGAAAAACACTCGCCAGTGGTAGTGGCGACGGTACAATTTTACTATGGGACGTTCCGTAAAACAGATTAAAGACAGATGGAGATTTTACAATACATACCTTAGTTAAAAGGAGATGAGGTATAATGAAAAAATTGCATCAACTCATCATCACCATAACCTTACTACTTTTGTTTTCTCTGCAAATGACCTCGGCTCAAGGTACCGCAAAATCAAATTTGCCAGAAGGTGCAAAACTCCGCATTGGGAAAGGCACGTTGGGAGAAATCGCTTATTTTCCGGATGGCACGCGGTTTGCAGTCGCAACTTCAGTTGGGGTTTGGATCTACGATTCAATCACTGGCAAAGAACTATACCAACTTACCGACCACACCAAAGGTGTTTACAGGATCCGATTCTCACCTGATGAAAAAACTTTCGCCACAGAAAGTCCAGAGGGCAGCGTTCTATTGTGGAATACGAATACAGGTAATCATATTCATACACTCAGTGATAGTGAATTTGGTCTTTATGATCCTCTCTTTTCACCAAATGGAAAGATGGTTACGGTACAATGTGCAGAAAAATTCACATATTTTCGTAAAACGCTTCGATTGTATGATGTCAAAACAGGAAAACACATAAACACAATATCCGAACCTACCAACCGTTTCTATAACGTCCGTTTTTCGCCAGATAACAAGACACTTTTAACTTGGCAGTATGGGAAAATAAAGTTGTGGGATGTTGCAACAGGACAGCAACTTAAAACCATTAACAACCCAGCTGAATCTCTACATGATAGCAAAATAGAAGATGTCCAATTATCTGCCAACGGAAGGACCCTTTCAGTCTTGAGTAGTTGGTATCCAGGCATTGGAGGTGTGTTCTATAGAAATATCAACTCAGAGGGGTGGAATCAACTAAAAAGGTCTACACAAAAATCAGATGATAAGGGTTATGCCAGTATGTTCTTTTCTCCCGACGGGAATACCCTTGCGACCATACATAAATCTGATGGTAAGGTTGACCTATGGGATGTTAACACGGGAGAATATATCAGGGGTCTTATCGGAATTGACGGGAGTAAGATAAGCACCTTAAGTTTTTCATCAAATAGCAGGCTTATCGCTACAAGTGGATACGATGGAACGATACATCTATGGGCAGCGAAACAGGGGATGCATCTGATACCCTTTTCTGGGAATAAAGATGCAATTAACAGTATGGTTTTTTCTCCAGATGGAATGACTTTACTCAGTAAAGGCAGGGATAACACAGTCTATCTATGGAATGCTATTTCAGGCAAACTCCTCACAACACTTGATGGATATACCGAAAGCATATACGATATAATTATTACACCAGCCGGAAATACAGTAGCAAGTTGGAGTTCAGACAAAACATTACGTTTGTACGATATCAGTACTGGAAAGTTGCATGAACAATATAATCTCAATGAACAACATAAACTCAATGGAATAAAAGGCGACGTTAGCACCATTTACTTTTCTCCAAATGGGAACACTTTCATAACCCGGAGCATTAGGAGTCATCTGTGTTTGTGGCATGTGAACACTGGCGAACTCATCAGTAGAATGTCAGAACGTGATAATTACATTGAGCAAGTGCACATTTCGCCTAATGGAAAAACAATTGCTTGTAGAGGTGATGATGATACAATTTTGATATGGGATGCTAACACAGGAAAACTCCTCAATACTATTTCTGATATAAAAGGTAAACTCTATCAAATTAAGTATTCCGCTGATGGTTCAATCATCGTAAGTAGAAGTTCGGAAAGTACACAACTTTGGGATCCCAACACCGGTCAACTTATCAGAACCATCACTGGAATTTATGGTAGTATTGATGGAGCTTACTTTTCAAAGAATTCAAATACAATTGTCACAAGTATTTATGAAGAAAGTGATGAAGATGGAACATTTTTATGGGATGGGATGACTGGACAGCACATCAGAGATCTAAACTACTCAGGGGCTACAAGTTTTGTGAGTTCTTCACCAGATGGAAAGATCATGGCAATTGTAGATGGACACGGAAGTGTAGTGGATTTATTTGACATCAGTAAAAGACAACATATAAGAAGTTTAGCTGGGCATGAGAGCCATCCTTATTGTGGTGGCGGGACTATCAGTGATATGCGTTTTTCCCATAATGGACAGACTATTGCTACAGCAAGTAGTGTGGATGTAACTGCAATAATATGGAATCCCAACTCTGGAGAACGTCTCAAAACACTCTCCGGACATACAGGTGGGATTAGTTCAATTGCATTCAGTCCAGACGGAAAAACACTTGCCAGTGGTAGTTATGACGGTACAATTCTACTATGGAAGGTTCCACAATAAAAAATAGAAAAAACACATGGAAATTTTACAATATACATTTGACGACCTTACATCCGTAACCCAATTTTACAACCACCTTACCGCAGATGTCCCACATTGCTATCCCGTAAAGGAGGAAGAACTTGCTGGTGTCTTGAGCGGTGTGACTGGCCAAACCGACAATGTTCATGAAGAACTTCATTCACAGATGGCGTTTGTTGCTAAGAAAAATGGGACCATTCAGGCATTTATTCACGCAGCTATGTATGAAGATGAAAATGAAAACAATGAGAAAGAGAACGTAGGTATTATCAGGTTTTTTGGTTACAAACGTGGTGAGCGGTTAGCAGGACAAACCGTGCTTGAAAAAGCTGAATCATACCTAAAAGCATATAACGTTTCTGATATCCTCGCTTTTTCCAAAATCTATAAATATCGTTTCTATCATTTTGAATACGCGCATCTATCGAATGCACTTGATCATGTTCAAGCCCTGCTTGGATTAAACGGATACGAACGCGGCAATGGACAAATCTTTTTAGATTGGGAGAACTTTTCTGTTACCCCTACACCCACAAGTCTACCTGTTACAGTTGCTGTAGAATGGAGAGAAGGACGTGGAAAACTACCGAACTGTAACATCACTGCCCACAAGGATGGTGAAGAAGTAGGTGTCTGCTGGTCTGTTTCTTGTGGTGAGTTTTCAAGCTACCCTGACGTGCAAGATTGGGTCTATACCGATTGGCTTGGTGTGGAAGATGATTTCCAAGGACAAGGTTTAGGGAAATATCTACTGCAATACTCACTACAAGAAATGCACAAGGTCGGATACCGACATGCCGCACTTAGCACGCATTCTGATAATCAACTTGCCCTCCTCTTTTACAGCAACTTCGGTTACAAAGTCGTCGATTGGACTTACAGTTTTCAAAAAAAACTTTCTGAAGGAACAAAGTGAAGGAAAATCTATTACACGACTTAATGTTCGGAGTTCACTTCTTGTAAAACAACGGATGCTCTCTTCGCCAAATCAGTTGTCGGATCGCGTTTGATGATGCGGTTCAATTGTATTACTGCGCGATCATCGCCATCTTTTGCCAACGCTAATGCTTCTTCAAACCCTTTGAGTGAATAACTGAAGTCTCTTGGCAGGACAGTGAGATCAAAGTTTTTCCAGTAATACTTGAGATCATCAGATTCCCAGTTGCGATAAACATCGTCCCATTGCAACGAGTTGAAGATGTTCAAGTGTGGTTCAAGCATGTGCTCTGCTATCGGATCGTCAACTGCTTGATACCGATTGTCAAGCGACACGCGAAGTCTATCCTCAGTCAAATTTGGCAGTGCCTTATGGATAGTTAGCGCAGGGAAGATCAAAGTGTCACCTATTTCATAGTCTGTTGTATGCCATTCACCTGATAGCTCATCAATATTGACACACAGACCGCCTGCACCGAGTGAAAAATGGTGTTCCATGACCCTGTCAACTTTATGTGAACCGAATAGCACAGCTAAGCCGCCTAACTCAATTGGACAATCACCAACCGGTGCCCAACAGGTATAGGTCTGGAAATTACCTTGGAAGTGAACGAAGTCTTGATGTATCGGTGTCGTATGTTCAGTATACTTCGGATACCAGAGACGTGCGATCTTCTGTGGATGCGGCAGCACTTCTCTCCCGATGATTTTCTCTACCATATCAACGACTTCGTCCCAGTGACCTGATCGGTGAAATGACTCCAACTTATATACTTCATGGTATACGTCAGTATATTCAGGATCACCTTCGGTACACTGCGTAGAGATGTCGGCAATACCATCCATCGGGTCGGTACCTGCAATGAGCCACCCGCCATCCTGCATTGTCGTTAGCATCTCTCGTCGTAATGCCAAAAGTTTGTCAGGGTCTTGCAACTTCTTGAAGAAAAGATACCCCGCTTCTGACATCCGGACGCGCAACTCCTTCGGATCGTTCATCACATCATTAGATACGCGGAGTTCTTTTAGTTCCTCCATTTCACTTTCTCCTTGAGGCTATCCAACGTAAGATCCATGACTGATCAAATTTTGTGATTTTATTAGGTTTTCCTCAAATAACCTATTAGACAACTCATCAATACGCATTTGGGCAATTTGGTTATATGTGTCGTCCTTCTCAATCATTATCCATTTGCGGTTATGCTGATCCGCAACGACTGCTGTGGTCCCAGAACCTGAGAATGGGTCAAGAATGAGATCGCCTTCATTAGTTCCTGCCAACATAATCCGATTGACAACTGCTACAGGTTTTTGAGAAGGATGTTTACCATGCTTTCGCTCTGATCGTAGCGTAAGCGGAATTTCCCACATGTTTCGCATCTGCTTGTCACTGTTCATCCCCTTCATTGTTTCATAATTGAATGTCCAGTTTTTTGCTTTTTTGCTTTCATTGTTGACTGCCCAAATGATAAACTCCGTAGACTCAGTAAACATTCGACAGGTAATATTAGGCTGCGCATTTGGTTTATACCACACAAGCTGTGAGATAATCCTTCTGTCAAACAGGTTTTGGAGAATAAAACCAATTGTAAAAATGCAGTGAAACGATCCAAAAATGAATAGGTTTCCATTTGTCTTTAGAACTCTCAACACTTCTCTAATCCAATCTACCGAGAACTGAAAATAATCATCTTTGGAAAATATATCCCACTGTTCTTGCATAGTGACATGGGAGCTAAATGCCCAACCCAATCCTTTCTTTTTGGACATATTGAAAGGTGGGTCGGTGATACAACAATCAAAGACACCATCTGGAAAAGTAGGCAATATCTGTAAGCAATCGCCCGATAGAATCTGATTTATCGGAAGTTTTTTGTATGTCTTGCTTAATAGTGTTGTTGAATATTCAGTATCTTCAGAAAAAGGTTCATGTATTTTGTCTTTGACTATCTCTATAGATTCGTTAGTGTTTTTCAGTGAATGAATTCCTGTGGAAAGATACTCAATCAATTCCGCTTTCTTTAGCGATGAGTAACCTTTCAACCCGCGATTTTTGAGTTCTTTTTTTAAGTCTATGTTTCGCATTTGGTCAAAATTCATCAGTTTGCTTTTGTCCCTTCAGAGTCTTTGTGGAGAGCAGGCAAAATATGAAAACAGCAACTTTGTAGTCTAAACTACTATATAGTTCATTATACGAAAAGCAAAAAGTATGTCAAGTTTTTAGTTTGTTACCGAGTTAGTAATACCAATTCTAAAAAATATTGTCTCATTAAGGAATTCCACTGTTATTGCTGGTTGAGGTGTCTCTCTTCGGTAGGAGCGACCTCCCGGTCGCGACCGGGAGGTCGCTCCTACCAGTTCTCCGCAGCTAATGAGAAATTATATTTTAGAAATGGTATAAGTTGATATACGGATATTTTGCATCAGGCATAGTTTCAGCTTATCCTTGTCTATTTTTCTCAAGCCACTCAATGGCGAAGTCAACGACAGCGCGTTGTGGCATGAGCTGGCAATCCGCTATGCCGACCTTGCCGCACCGAACTACTTTGCCTGTATCAGAACGCAAAAAATCCTTGCCGAGACGATCGAAATCTGAAGCGTCTACATGGATATCTTCAAAGGTGGTCCATATCCTTGACCCCGCCTGTGAGATTGGGGCACCTTCTTGGACAAAGTGTTTGCCTGGAAAGTCCGCCCGATATTCTGCAAGATGTATGGATGTATTACTCGAATGATCAACACCGAGGAGCAGAACATAACCTTGTAAATCGTAGATTCTGGTAAGCGGTGAATTTTCACCCATACCATAAGCCAAGGAATGCTCATTTATGATGTCCAATGCTTGGGGACCGCTTGCACAAAAAGAACTCTGTGGATGTGCGCTTCGGAGAACGCAGCTCTGTTTTCGGAAGGTTTCAGCAATTTTGCCCATTGAGCGGGTAGGGGTCAAATTAGGGTCATAAGCAGGCATCGTCTCGCGTATCGTTTGCCACCACGATTCAGGCACTGGGGGATTCTCCCATTGACTCGGATCGCTGAGGTCGGTCGAGTGGGTCGGCATTACAAGCGTGCCAGTTTCCCCCAAGACCTCTTGAAGTGCCATAATGACAGCGACGGCACCGCCACAGACCCACCCCATCGCGCTCAAGGATGAATGGACGAGTAAGACCATTCCTTTTTCAATACCAAGTGTTGTAAAATCAGCTTGTAACGATTCGATCGTGGCGGGTGTCTCCGTCTTTCGAACCACCTGACCTTCAGACATTATCAACCCTCTCAATCCTCTGTGGGACAAAGTAATCACATTTCGCTGCAATAGCACAAACTACAGTAACAGGGTTATTTAGTTTTAAGAATTCCTATGATATGTAAAACTAAGCCCAAACTTATGACGCTAAATTATCAAGCATCTCTCGGATGCAACGTTCTCCGCTATCAATAAACAACGGTGCTAAAGGGCCTCTACCATGCAATGTTTGAAGTAAGGTATCAACCTGTATCATACGTTGTTGTGGTGTGTAGCATCTGAGCCATTTTTGGACAAATTCACGGGCAGGTTTTGGATTGCCTGTTCTGAGTGTCCGAGTGCTTTTACGCCAAACTTGCCATCTAAACGAATATCCGCAGTCCGTGCAAGTCAATTTTTCATCCTTCTTTTTCAGGCTTTTGCGATAATCTCGCCATCTACGTTTGTATCCACAGACTGTGCACTGAATGTTGCCAGGCACATGTAACGCCTTTCCTTGGCATTTCGGACATTGTAATTCAGGTTCAGGTCGCCGATGTTTGACCGTTGGCGTTATAGGGAGTTTATCCAGTCTGCGGACCAGGTTTAAACAGTGCGGACAAGGTAAACGAATTCTGGTTCTTACAGACCGTTTGTATGCTTCGGGGGACCAACTTTTACCGCAAGCACACTGCAAATCGGTATTTTGCTGCAAGACGGAACGGCATGAAAAACATCGTGGTGTGTCACGCAGAGCTAGACGGCAATCACGCCATAGCAACCGTTCTCCACAATGTGAACAATGGAACCATGTCTCGTGCGTCCCACCTTCACCAGTACTAAAGAGTGGGTCAATCCGCCTCGTTATCTTTGTCTTGCATTGTGGACAAGGGACGCGTCCATCCCGATAAACATTATTGACCGTTACAATATCTGCGCAACGAGCATAAAGTTCCCAACCGACATCGTGTAGTAACATATCATCATAGATGCCAAGCCGTGCAAATCGGTATAAACTACGGATTTTGATAGGTTTTACTCGTGGTGCCCAATTCGTAATGGTTTACCTCACTTTCTTTTTGTATCACATTTTCCCATAGGCATACTTCATAGCCTCCTGAACATCAGGAATCTCTAACTCTGGATACATCTCAATAATATCATCAATTGATTTATCGCTGACTAACAATTTGAGAATTACACTCACTGTGATTCGAGTGCCTCGAACCACAGGTTGTCCGAGGCAAATCTTGGGATTAATCTGGATCCGATCTAATTTTTCCATGCCTACCTCCACTAATTTGATATTTTAACTACCTCGCCAGTTACTATGCTTTGACTTATTGCTTCCAAAACACGCATATTTTGATACGCATCTTCAAGGCTGGAATGCGGTTGTGTCCCTGCTTTCAGTGAGTGTGCCCAATGTCGCATCTCTTCCAGATAACCGGGTCTACTAATCCCGTGATATGCTGTATTGAGATTCCACTCTTCAGTTGGTGTGTCGGCATAACCACCGCCATGACCGAGCCAAGTTGGGACACGGTACCGACGCAACTTACGTGTCTCAAACACCTGGATTGCCTGATTGTTCGTGCCTTTGATGAAAACCATCGCTTCTAAAACGGGACCGGTGCCGAGTGTCATCGTACCCATGCCCTCATTTTCATAACGCAAGTTCACGGAAATTGACACACAACTGGAGGGTGCATCAATCGTGCCGACTGCATAGACTTCACTGACCTGTCCCATAAAGAAACGCATGCAGTCTGTGGGATGTATGACCTGATCAAGCATAAAGGGCCACGCAAAAGGCGAACCTGCTTGATTCAGCCGAGGTCCTGGGGCAAGATATCGTGTATGGTATTGACAGGCAGTTCCAAAATCGTCTTCGTCAATCAGTCGTTTTGCGATCTGATGCGCGGGGGCATGCCGCCACATTGTGCCGACCATTCCCGTTTTGTCAGCCTCAATTGCCGCATCTACCAACGATTTCGTGCCTTCCGATGTAGTTGCAGGCGGTTTTTCAGTATAGATATGGTAACCCTGTTTGAGACAGGCAATACCGATGTCACGATGTAGTTTGTCCTCTGGTCTGCCTACAACAGCCACTGCATAGAGGTCTTCATTTTTGAACATCTCATTGTAATCGGTGTAGTGGCGAAGTGCCCCAAATCTACGGGCATTGGATTTCGCCTTGTCTTCAACGAGATCACAGGTAGCGACAAATTCAAACTCAGGTATCATCGGGATACACTGTTGTAAAATAGATGACATTCCACCACAACCGATAAAAGCAACTCTTATTTTGTCCATACTATATTTCTCCAAATTCAGTTTTGCGTTATTATTATTTTGAACTGATTAAACTTTATAGAAAGGGATTATGAGCAACCTCCCAATAAAACCCATCTGGGTCTTTGAAGTAACCTGAATACCCACCCCAAAAGACTTTCTGTCCCGGTTTTACAAGTTCTGTCCCCGCTGCAACCGCTTCTGCTAAGGTGTTGTCTACCTCCTCAGGAGAACCGACATTGTGAGCAAGTGTAAATCCTTGAAAACCTGACCCTTCGGGAGAAATTGTTATATCCTCAGCTAGTTTGTCTCTCGGATAGAGCCCAAGGATTATACCTTCCAACTTAAAAAATGCGATACTCTCTGTGTCGCCCTCATCCATAAGTGGAAATCCTAATCCATTGTGGTAAAATTCAATAGCGCGCTGAAGGTCTTCAACGCCAAGTGTAACGATAGTGATATGTGGTTTCATTTATCTCCTTAGAAATGTAATTGGTGAATCAAAGTATATGACCCGCGTTACACAAGTTTTACACGGGTCGTTTTCGTTCTGTTTTGATATCCTTAATCATCATCTCTATTGCCAGTAAATGGTTCACGTGTCTGATTTTGTTGTCGCGCTATCCATTCCAAAAGATCAGCGATCTTTTCATGTGCTCGCATTGCGCGCCAACCGATAACCAACCATAAAATTGCGGTAAACAGTGCCCACAAAAATGCTAATACAGCTAATCCTTGCATACCTTGAATATTCATCATGTATAATATCTCCTTAATTATACCAATTCTAAAAAATAATATCTCATTAAGGAATTCCACTGTATTGCTGGATGGGGTGCCTCTCTTCGGTAGGAGCGACCTCCTGGTCGCGACCGGGAGGTCGCTCCTACCAGATCTCTCCAACTAATGCGATATTATCAATTAGAAATGGTATTAGATTGAAAATTAATTTGTTATCGTATCTCGACTTTAATGTTATACCCCAATAAACCTTTAAGGAAATTGTGTAATACCATTTCTAATACATAATATTTCATTTGCCCTGTTGAAAGAACTCCTTATCTGTGGGAGATTCATCTTCCCTCGCTTACGAGGATAAAGAGGGTCATCAATTAGAAATGGTAGCAGTATAATCTCAATCATCATTTGATAGATCGGATCGTTGTTCTCGGTTTGTATTATGTCGCGTCAACGTTTCAATAGAATCAGCGATTTTATTAAACGAACGCACCACGCGCCAACACATGAACAACCCAAAAATTGTCAATGGCAATGTGATCATAAGTGCTATCATGATAGTCAAGACTAAAACTTCAAAAGTAGATTCCATTTTTCCTCCGCTGTTTCGGTTAATTTATTAGATTTCTTGAAAATTGAGTATCCAATTTTAATATTGCACTTTATTTAAACCATCATCGTAACTACAGTAAACTTAGAACGGAACAACAGAAGCGAATTTTGAGTTTTGAGGTATGTGACTGAAAACCTATACCATATAGTCCTAAGTCATAGTGTCTGAAAATATTTTAATTCATGGTTGGTGCAAAAGGAGCAAGAGACAAAGAAGTCTCACCTGACGTAAGTAGTTCTGCAATGAGTTGACCCGTAATTGGTGCTAAAAGTATACCATTTTTATAGTGGCCGGAGGCAAGAATTACATTGTCAAGTCCTGGCAGATACCCTAAACAGGGGCCCCGCTTATAATAGGGGCGCAATCCAGCCCAAGTTTGCACAAATGTACTTTGCGCGAGTTCTGGAGCAATTTTAACGGCAGCGTCAATCATCTGTTTCATCCCGTCAACTGATGGAGTCTTATCGTAGACGGCAAACTCTACTGTTGCCCCCAGCAGAATCTTTCCGTCTGCACGCGGAACTATGTAGATGCCAAGACCGTCTATAATTCGGTGAAAAATCGGTGGCATTGTTTCAAGCAGGACAATCTGTCCTTTAGCAGGAGAAATTGGTAGAGAAAAGTCAAGTAATCCTACCAAGTGACCCGACCAACATCCTGCAGCAATCACAAATTTCTCAGCGTGGATAACCTCACCATTCACAATCACGCCAATAACTCGGTCATTTTCTCTGACAAAGCCAGTAATTGGATTACCGAACAGGAATTTTGCCCCTAAATTTGCGGCACCCTTTGTTAAGGCTGTAACCATTTTGGGATTTTTTACATGTCCATCTTCTGGGAAAAGTACTGCGCCTGCTATTGATTTTGAAATAGCAGGTTCTGATTGCCATGCTTGTTCGGGAGATAAAATTTCTGCAGTAAAACCTCGGTTTATTCTTCGTTCTGCTAAACCGATCAGACCTGTTGCTTCTGCTTCGTCAAAAAAGACTGATAGTGTACCAGAACGGATAAACTCAATATCAATTCCTGTTTCGGTTTTCAGTTCTGTTGCTAAGGTTGGATACAAAGCGAGACTTGCGCGACAGAGTTCTGGATACGGTTCATGTGTTGAGGCGTGAGAAGTCAAAATCCCCGCACCTGCCCAAGATGCTTCCGTACCCGCCCGTGATGCTTTTTCAATTACAAGCACATCCACTTGCTTTTTGGCAAGTTGATATGCAATTGAACACCCAATTATACCACCGCCAATTATTGCTACATCAGTAATATTCTGGTTCAATAATATTCTCCAATTTTTTGACTTGACTTAGTCATCATAAATAGTTTAACATGGTGATAGGAAATTGTCAATTTTCAATTTCTCTGGGAATATCACAAAACACACTAAGAACATATTCTAATACAAAAGTAGAGATAAGGATATTGAATGACACTTGGAAAGGTTACAGGGACAGTCGTAGCAACGCAAAAGGATGAGAAACTTGTAGGGAGTAAGTTGCTGATTGTCCAAGATGTGAATTTAGAAGGTGAATTAGAACGGAAGTATATAGTCGCCGTAGATGCTGTAGGTGCTGGTATCGGTGAAATTGTGCTGGTGGCTTCAGGCAGCTCCGCGCGCCAGACAAGTGTGACCAGCAACAAGCCTGTTGATGGTGTTGTCATGGCGATCGTTGATACCATTGAAGTAGACGGTGAAGTCCGTTACATGAAATAGAGAGACCGACTGATATGGAACAGACACAATTGTTCCAGGAAAAAGCAGTCGAAGATGAACTGCCGTTAAAACTGGAGTTAATCAAACAGATCGGATGGTTAGTGCGGCTCCGTTGGATTGCAATCGTAGGTGTATTCTTCACTGTAACGGTTGCTAATTTAGCGTGGGACATGATAGCGCAGCCTGTACCGTTGTATATCATTGCGGGTCTGATGGTGCTTTATAATTTTGAACCTCAGATGTACCAAAAGGCACCAGAGCAGCAACGGTTAGAGTATATCAAACGGCAAGCCTGTATTCATATTATCCTTGATTTGCTGTCGTTAATCGCACTCATCCACTTCGGCGGTGGTGTTGAAAACCCGTTTATTTTTTATTTTGTATTTCACCTTGTCATCGCAAGCATTATCTTATCCAAACGTGTGAGTTATATCTTAGCCACACTGAACACGTTGCTGTTGAGTTCACTTATATTCCTTGAGTATTTTGAAATACTCCCGCACAACCATCTCAATAATTTCCTGCCTGATGAGAACCTATGGCGTGATCCCCACTATATTCTTGGAGTGCTATTTGTTTTTACAAGTACTCTCTTTTTTTCTGTATATCTTGCCACGACAATCACACAGACAGCAAGAGAACGTGAAGCAGAAACCCGCGAACTAAAAGAACATTTGGAAGAAAAAGTTTATGAACTTGTTGAAACGCGCAAAGAATTAGTTTTTGAACGAAACAAACTGAAATCTATTATTGAATGCATGCAGGAAGGTGTTGTATTTGTTGACTCTACTAACGAATCAACGCTATTCAACAAAGCAGCACTACAGATACAAGAAGAACAGTCTGATCATAATATGACACCGAACCTGCATTTTGGGAGCACTGAAACGCTGGCACAAATATCACGAGAATTCACCGAAGGTAACGAAGCTATTGAAAGAAAAGACCAACAGATAGGTGAAAAGCACTACGAGAATACTTATGCTGCTGTGCGTGACGGAGAAGATAATTACCTTGGTACAGTGCTTGTATCTCGTGATGTAACCGATAGAAAAAGGATGGAACAGCAACTTATTTTTTCGGAAAAGATGGCTGCTATCGGTGAATTAGCCGCAGGGGTAGCACATGAAATCAATAACCCTCTTGACGGACTCTTGAACTGCATACTTCGCATACAACGCAACCCAAAAAACATAGAACAAACACAAGAATATCTCGGTTTAATGGAGGAAGCGATTCGCAGAATTGAAGCGACAATTGGGAAATTGCTTGACTTCTCAAGACCGCATGAGTTGACACTAACTTCTGTTAACCTCAATGATATAGTAAATGAGACAATAGGTTTAATTGAATTTGGTGCATCTGAAAAAGGTATCCAGATTGAGAAAGAATTCCCAGATAGGATTTCCCTCATTCATGGTGATAAACATCTATTAGAACAAGTTGTTCTTAACCTATCTCTGAATGCAATAACAGCGATGCCAGAAGGCGGAAGACTGCAGTATAGAACGGGTGAATTGATATTAGATCCTTTCTTAGCACAACCCAGTGTCTATGTTAAAGTCATTGATAATGGCATAGGTATTTCAGAAACATCTCAAGATAGAATATTTGACCCATTTTATACGACACAGATAACAGAAAAGGGAACTGGTCTCGGACTTTCAGTTTCCGACAGGATTATTAGACAACATCATGGTGTCATTGAGGTAGAAAGTGAGGAAGGTTTGGGTTCAACATTTACTGTAAAATTGCCGATTGCAGGAAAACAGACTTAGGAGGATCAAAATGAAAATCCTTGTTGTTGATGATGAAAAACTAAAACGTATGACGCTCCGTGATGATTTACGCGAATGCAATTACGAGGCTATTGCTGTTGAGTCACCCATGATTGGGCTGCAACTGTTGCAGCAGGAAAAGTTTGATGTTTTGGTAACTGATTTACGGATGCCACAGATGCACGGGATTGATTTCCTAAAAAAGGTCAAAAAGGAGCACCCACACATCACCGTAATTGTCATGACTGCTTACGCAAGTGTAGAAACCGCCGTAGAAGCACTGAGATTTGGTGCATACAACTACATCAAAAAGCCTTTTTCAAGCGATGAGTTAATCATCATGTTAGATAAACTCAAAACCTTGAGGGGGAAAACACCTATTGATAGTAAGGATTCTTCTCTCAAGACATCTGCTACAACCCAAGAACCCTCACTTTACCACACATTGATTGGGAAAAGCCAACAGATACAAGAAATACTCAAGGTCTTACCTAAGATTGCGTCATCAGACAGTAACATTATGATATTCGGTGAGGAAGGAACAGGTAAATCTTTGTTAGCAAAAACTATTCACCTCCAGAGCGCGCGTCAGCATCAACCCTATGTCAGCCTCAATTGTATTGGGCTCTCCACGGATGCAATTGAAGCTGAGCTGTTTGGTAGTCAAAACCAACAAGGAAAAATACAATTAGCAAAACATGGCACCTTGTTTATTGCAAATGTGGATATAGTGCCGATAGACTTACAAGCCAAGTTTTTATCCGTGTTGAAAGAAAACAAATTGATTGATACTTCTGTAAATGAACCTAAAGAAGTTGATATGCGTATCATTTCAACAAGCAGGGAATGTCTAAAAGAGAAAACAAAACATGGAAATTTTCTTGAGGAACTATATTATCAGTTGAATGTTGTTCCTCTTTTCCTGCCACCGTTGCGTGAACGCAAGGGTGATATCCCGATGCTTATATCACATTTTTTAGACATTTTCTCACCACATCAAGCCATCAGAATGAAACCGGATGCAGTCAATATACTAACAGAATATCCTTGGCCGGGTAACGTCAGTGAACTTGAAAATATCATTGAGCGGCTTGTCGCTGTCAAAAGTGGAACAGACATTACTGCAGACGACATACCGATAGAATTAAAACTTCCGACCTATCAAAAATTTGACAGCACACCGAGTTTAACTTCTTACCATGAAATTATCAAATCTACTGAACGGGAGCTAATTGCTTGGGCGATGAGAAAAACGCAAGGGAATAAGACTCAGGCTGCCAAGTTGCTATCTATGAAACCCTCTACTTTTCGGGATGCACTTGCAAAGCATATAAACCATATTGACTGGGAAGACTAAAGAAAAATGGATGACACACATGAACGGGAATCCATTCGCAGAGAAATGCTGCAACAACGTGCCAACCTTTCTCATGCTGAGCGTACATTACACAGCAAACAAATTATACATAATGTGTTGAAATGGATTGAGCAAAAAGAAAGTTGTTCGTTTAATGTTGTAATGGTTTATTTAAGTATGAAGAGCGAAGTAGAAACATGGGAACTGTGTAGTGCTCTTCTCAAACAGGGAAAGCAGGTCATCGCTCCGGTAGTTGATGTAGATAGTAGCAAGCTTATTCCAAGACGTATTCAGAATTTGGGTGATGATTTGGTTATACACCGTTATGGTATGATGGAACCCAATGAAAATTGTGCTGTCATTCCAAACGATCAGATCCAACTTATCCTTGTTCCAGGAGTTGCTTTTGATTTAGTTGGTAATCGTCTCGGATACGGTAAAGGCTATTATGACCGTTTCTTACCTACCTGTCCCAATGCTGTTTCTATCGGTCTTGCATTTCAGATACAAATAGTAGAAAACTTATACCCTCAACCGTGGGATATTCCAGTGCAACATGTTTTTACTGAAAATGGTAAGATTTAACGGATCATCTCCTAATATATTATGTCATTCCACACTAATAAACGGTTTCAACTTCTCTAACGTCTTTTCACCCAATCCTTTCACATTCGTCAGTTCGTCAACTGAAGAAAAATTACCGTTTTCTTCACGATGTTGGATAATCTTTTGTGACATCTGCGGACCAATCCCAGAGAGGGTTTGAAGTTCTTCAGCGGAAGCAGTATTGATATTTAGGAGTGTCGGCTTGACTTCAATTTGTTTTGGAATATCCTGTTTAGGAAGTGCTTTGTTTGGGACAGCAGTAAAATCAGGTTTGCCAAGGAATAACGTGGGGTGAAATCGTCGCAAGCTCCAGAATCCTGTCCCTAACAAAATAAGGACAATCAGGAATGACACAGCACGCCAATAATGTTTCTCTACAATACCTTCAACGTTTTTTACCATGGTCGTATTCTCTAAGATGTCCATATCGGTTCTGGCATTTGAGATCGGTGGTTTACCACGCGCGCCAAAACAAACAGTAGGTCTGATAGTCTATTTAGAAATCGGACAATTTCTGGGTTCACATCTACTTCACGTGTTAGTCGTACAACGCACCTTTCACTTCGTCGACATACAGCACGGGCAACATGAAGAACAGCACCAGCAGCACCCCCACCGGGCAAAATGAAGTTTGTCAGCGGAGGAAGTTCATCAGAGAAAGTATCAATTGCTTTTTCCATCTCTATTGTAAAATTTGCTGATATTCGCATCTCGGAAGATTTTGTATGTGATACTGGAGTCGCCAAGTCCGCGCCGAGTGAAAAAAGTTGATTTTGGATACACTCCAGTAAATCGGAAATATCGGTATCTTCAATAAATGTTTCTGCATAGCCGATATAAGCATTGAGTTCATCAACTGTTCCTATTGCTTCAATCTGAAGTGCGTCTTTCGGAATCCGTGTGCCACCGTATAATGCAGTTTCACCAGTGTCACCAAATTTGGTATAGATTTTCATAGAATTTTACTGATTTTCCCTATCTTGCTGAGATTTCAATATAGTTTTGATATCTAACAAGTTTGCATTAATGGAAAACAGGATTATTAAGTTCTCGCAGATAACACGTAGAACCAATGGTCCTAAAATGAGAAACGCAACCCCTTCTTGGATACTACGCTCCTGTATAATTTTAATTCCAGCTATTATACAAACAATGACACCAAGCCAAAAAATCATTGCAATGATAGTTGGTGTGATCATTTTTTTAAAATTTATGAAATCTCTCATGTGAATCTCCTTTTTGAACTAAGATCAAGTTTTTGCACTTTTCGCACGTAGTTTATATTCCTTCGCGCCGGATGAAATCCATCCCTCAACACCTACGAGCAGAAACTGCACACCTGCTTTGACATATTTCTCAACAGTAGCAGTTGATGTCATTGTTCCTGCAATGCGTCCGGCATCTTGGATTCGTGCCAATGTCGTGTCAATCGTGTTCTGAACATCTGGATGGTTATTATTGCCGATGTGTCCCATTGATGCTGCTAAATCTGACGGTGCTACAAAGAACACATCAATGTGTTCAACAGTGAGGATTTCGTCCAAGTTCTCAACTGCCACAATATCTTCAATTAAGACGACCAGTAATGTCTGTTCATTAGCGACCTCAAGATAGTTGTCAACGCCGTATCCTTGACGACTTGTGAACATACCCCGATGTCCAATCGGTGCGAATTTTCCACCGTCAACAACGTTTTGTGCTTCCGTTTTGGTGTTGACATGTGGCACAACGATACCCATTGCACCGCAATCTAATGTGCGATAGATAAGTGCTTGGTCGTTGCGATTAACACGGACAATAGGAGTCATACCCCATATATCACATGCACGGGTAAGGTCGCTGAGGTTCAATGCGGTTACATTCCCATGTTCTCCTTCCAACCACACACCGTCGTATCCGTTAGGACCAAAAGCATCAATATCATCTGCGTTTGTCAATTCTGCGACAACATAAGCAAGTTCACCATTTACCAATTTCTGTTTAACGCTATTGTGTCTAATTTTCATCTAATTCTCTCTTTTAGTTGTGGGATTTTTCAAGGAAGTCTGTCCGTAGCAACTTATGTACAGTATCAATTACCAATTGTTCAACACCAGGGGCAAATTGGGTAGGTTGACCGAAATAGATCATCGCGCCACCCCCTTCGTAACCCCCTTCTGCTAACACCCGTTCTGATGGGATATAGCCGGGAAACGCATTTGCGTAAGTACCGACCCATAACCTTGTTGCATCAAACTCTTTTTTCAGTCGTATTGAATAATCCACGACAACCTCACTTGCAAGGAAGAGAATCACTAAATCATTACCGAATGTCCATGCCTGTATCGGATAAGAGATCTCGGTCTTGATGTCTTGTCCATTTTGCAGCATTTCAAGGTGTTTTTTGGCGTGGTAACCAACGGCACCACCTTGTGCTGCTTTTGCTTCCCATTCCTGCTGGGTTGGCAGTTTATCAAACGGTAAATCCACTCTTTCAAGCATACTTTTCGGCACATTAGATAATGTATTGACATCTCGTTTGAGTTGATGTTCTACCTCTTGTACAAGTGTGTTGCCATGTTCTTTGGCATAAGCGAGACGGGTTTCAAACACCTCTTGCTTGCCTTCTGGCATGGTGCGCATCCGTGACTCCGGGTTAGCATCCGCACCACAGCCGATAGTAATGAATGCAGTCGCTTCTGGATGCCTCCGCTGTATTTCCTCTTGTGCGAAACCTGCCCAATCTCCACAGATATGATTGTCTGAACCTGCTAACGTTGTACAGTGGCACGCATAACTTGCCCATACTGCACGCAAAGTGCCATCTTCATCAATAAACTGCATGACAGGTAACGAGTGATCTACCGGTCCACCATCTGTCCGCCGATTTTTAGCAAATCCGAGTTGACCGACATTCCATGCAATTCGACACGGTTTACGTCTTGTGAGTGCCTCTAAAACCACTGCTTCCATCCAGTTTTTTAGATGCTGTGTGTAGCGATCAATCGTCTCCTGTTCTTCAGGAGAAATATCAGCACTAAAGATAAACGATGCTGCACCCGTTAAGCATGGTGCACTATGCGTATGTGTATAGCAGGCAACAAATCTCTCACGTGGAATACCTGACTTATGTTCTACACGGGCAGACACCTCCTCGGTTAACTCATCCGGTAATCCACAGTTTTCTACCATTACCATAGCAACGGGGTTTTCATCATCACCACCGATAACAAGTGCTTTCGCATATATCCGTTGGATAATACCTTCGGATACTGTTCGGCGACTTCCATAACCATTTAACCGAATCGGATAGTCTGGGGTAATGTCTATATGTGCCACACCAACTTCAATGAGATTATTTTTGTCTACCATACTTAATTTCTCCAAACTAAAAAGCGTTTGCTACAATTACGAGATCCTGAATATTTACGACACCATCACCATTTAGGTCTGGTTCGGATTTACCAAATCCATTTGCTACAATGACAAGGTCTTGGATATTTACTAACCCATCATCGTTTAGGTCTGCTGGGTAAGAAGCACCTTTTAAATATATCTCCCCATCTAAGTCAGGGATTAAATGACGTTTTGCAATGACTTCACTGGATACACCGCTGACAAACTCAGAGAATTGTATCTCCTGTTGAATTCCGCTTCGGTTGTAAACCGCCCAGCCATTAGTAAACTCACGGATAAATAAACCTTCTCGGTTTTCATACAACTTTACCTTTTCTCCAATTGGCTTTCCTAAATCAGTATCCCAAAAATCGTACCAGTAATGTTGATGCTGAATACCATCATTGTAAAGCACATAACCATCTGAATGCGTGAGACTCATAGTTGTAAAAACACACATCCATTTTCGATTTAGAGGACTGTCGGGGGATTCCGTGGTAACACCCCATCCTTCCAAGCAGTTAATCCGAGGTTCTCGTAGATTTTCTTCTGCCCAAGAGAGCGTGCTTTCAATCTCCTTTAAGCCTTTATAGTTATAACCTTCATCGTGATCCCTAAGAGTTTCCATGAAGGTACCGTTAATTGCCCATCCTGTGCGCGGCATTGTGCGTCGGTTTCCATTTACCAAGATAAGAAAATCATCACGGACTTCAGCACGGATACGTTGTAGAATTTCATCTCTTGCTCGCTGTTCTGCTTCATTACCACGATAAACTATACCTTGAGGTCCGTTTTCATTCCACCAACCTACAAGAACAGGTCCGTGTTCATTCCACCAATCAAAAAAGATACCATCATAGAGGCCACATTTGGCTATTGCAATCGCCTCATTAACGATTTTATCAATTACCACAGGATTTGTAAAATCTAACAATAACCCCCCATCCTTCCATGCAACAACGCGTTCACCCTTTTCGTCTCTCAACCAGAAAGGTGAATCTGCTGAATGACTTGTTGGATAAGCTTCCCGCATCTCCAATCCAGCAATGAAAAGCATGTTAGGATTCTGCTCAAGGTATGTGTCGCGTAATTCAGTTGCCTGCGTCATCTCACCGATAACACGTTTTCCTTCTGAAATGTCGCGAAACTTCTGCCCGAAAATCACACAGCAGAAATAGAGATCATGAAGTGCCATCTGCTCTAAATCCGACTTTTCAGGTAGATTAAGGACAGAACTCCAACCTATACCGCCCCACGCAGTAAATACTGACGGGAAACGTCTGTTTTGCATGCGTTCGGCAATAGATAAACGTGGTAGAATACAAACTTCGTCATATTCAAACACTTGTAATGAGAGCGTATTAAGTGGACTATGATCTACAATTTTATTACCCTGAATGTATAGGGTTCTCAAGTTGGTTAACTTCCCCAACGGACTGACATCTATTATCTGATTGTGACTCAAACCTAATACAACTAATTGCGTCAAACCTCCTAATGGTGCAATGTCTTCAATCAAATTGTAGTGGAGATGCAAATGCTTTAACTGTGTTAAAGAAGTAAGGGGTGTGACATCTGATATTTTACAACCACCAGCGTTAAGCCTTTCTAATTCAGGTAAAGACTTCAATGGTTCTAAATCAGAAATGGGTGTACCCCAGAAATACAAGGTTTTCAGATTAGTTAGATCAGAAATCGGACGTAAATCATTTACCTGTGTATATGCTATTGATAAAAAACCTAACTTTTTTAATTTCGCAATAGGACGTATATCACTTAACTGTTTGTTGTTCCCTAAATCAAGTTGTTGTAAATTTGCAGCATATTCTAATCCTGTGAGGTCTGTAATTGACTAGTCAAGGGCTTTTAACCGTGTTAGCATTTTCATGTGTGCAGGAGTCAGTTGTATCATATCAGAAATGTCAATTTCTTCACGGATTGCTTGTTCCAAATTCTTATCTGGGATATGGACCACCTTGACATCTTCCGCTGAGACATTTATACCTAAAACAAGAGTTAATAAACAAAGCAAATTGATAACAGTTTGTTTCATTTAAGAGTATCCTTCATTAGATACGTAGTCTTTTTTTAAAAGTTTTTAAAGATAGTTTCATCACTCCAATTCCATTGCATCAGCGAAAACATCCTCAAGAGAGTGCTTTACCTCCCGCAATTGACGGAGTTGAACACCTGTTTCATGTGCCAATTTGAAAAAGAACGAGCCTTCTGTTTGTTCCGTTGCTTTTGAGGTAACCCGCACATGTCCATCGGGTCGCAACTCCGTATCATAAGGATACTTCTCTAAAGCGTTGACATAGACATCACGATCGCCAACAATTTTGAGATCAAATGCTTGACTTTGGTTTTTTCTGAGTTCATCAATATTACCTTGGATCACAAGGCTGCCGTGAGAGAGTGCCATCACATGTTGGCATGCAGATTCTACATCGGGCAATAGGTGGGAAGACAATACCACGTCTATCCCTTTATCTACAGCAATGTCTTGGACAAGTAATAGCATCTCCTCTCTGCCCGTTGTATCCATGCCATTTGTTGGTTCGTCAAGCAGTAACAACTTTGGATCATGCACTAATGCCTGTGCTAACTTAACACGTTGTCGCATACCAGCTGAATATCCACTAATGGGACGGTAACGTTCTTCATCAACACCGACATAATATAACACTTCGTGGGCACGCTGCATTGCATCGCGTGAAGACATGCCACAGAGTTCTCCCGCATAAGCCACAAGTTGAACGGCATTCATCTGCGGAATTAGGCAATCGTCTTCCGGCATATATCCCACCTTTTGTCGGATATCCAACGGATTGACTTGCACATCTAAACCGAAAACTTTTGCTGCACCACGACTTGGTCTAATAAAACCGAGTAGCATTTTTATCAACGTACTTTTTCCTGCTCCGTTCGGTCCCAACAAGCCTATTGCACCACCCTCTAATTCTACCGAAAGGTCGTCTAACGCAGGGTTAGTGCCAAAAAAGACAGATAAATTATTGACTTCAATTAACATTTGGTTTCTAATATGTGTATAATAAGAATAAATTACGAATAGATTCGTTTTACGCGTTTTCCAATGTTTGTTAATATTTGATATGGAATTGTGTTTGCTTTTTCCGCAATTTCATATATCGTTATTTCCTCGTTGTCCTGTTTGCCGATCAAGACAACTTCATCACCAACAGAGATTTTGTCTGAAGTTTCTAATCCAACAACCATCATATCCATGCAGACCCGTCCGACTATTGGTCTGCGGAAACCGCCAATCAATACTTCACCGATATTTGAGAGTGCGCGCGGATACCCATCCTCAAAACCAACTTGTATCCCTGCCACACGGGTTCGAGACGGTGCCTTATACATCAATCCATAGCTGACACCCTCACCTGCTTCAATAGAATCTACCCATCCGACGCGCGCCTTCCACGTTAACGCGGGTTGTAATTGGATCGGTTTTTCATTTGCAGGATAGATTCCGTATAAACTTATACCGGGACGCACTGCGTCAAAATGGGATTCAGGTATTGCCAATGCCGCTGCACTGTTCGCAACATGTTTCATCGGGATGTCCGACACGTTAGGAAGTATGGAAGCAAACCTTTCTATTTGAATATGTGCAAAACTTTTATCTTCCTCATCCGCTGTTGCAAAATGTGTGAAGATACCTGCTACCTTAAGACCTTGCAATTCTCTGAGTTCTGTTAGAAACTTACTTACTTGTGTATAGTGAACACCACAACGATTCAGCCCTGTGTTGACATCAATATGAATCTTAATTCTTTCATTTGAATTGTGCTTTGGTTGCTTAGCTATCTCTTGATTTAACCGTTGTGCAAAATCCAAATTATCTACCGCGGCGGTCAAATCAAAAGCAACAATTTCTGTAGCCAATTCTGGAAGTGGACTAAATAGGATGAATATTGGAGCTTGGATTCCTGCTTCACGCAGTTCTATACCTTCCTGAACAGTTGCGACAGCGAACATATTCGCAATTGTGTGCAGTGCCTTAGAAACTGGAATGGCACCGTGTCCATACGCATCTGCTTTTACAACGGCAATTAATTGCTTACCGACCAATGCTTTTATCGCTAAACCGTTGTTCTGAATGGCGTTTAGGTTAACTTCTGCGTGCGTTTGTAGTTTGGCTTCCACCACAATTCCTGTCGTGTCAACGAATCTCTGAAAGTGTGCCTTCTGCCCCGATAATAGTAAGTTTTTGGAGCAACCAGGCATCTTCCATCACATTTACGATTTCAAGTGAAAGTGTCAGTTCATAATTCCCGGGTGCAGAAATAAATGAGGAGACATCCACATCATCCGCAATACTCATCATGCGTGCCGGTTGTACACTGCCGATTCTTTTGTCCTGAATGACAGGCGTACCGTCAATAGCAATACTCAGGAACGCCCCCGCTTGAGCAGTGTCCTGAAGTATCTCATATCGCAATGTAATGTTATCCCTAAACAGTTCTTCTATGTTCAAACGAAATGACAATGTTTGTGTAAAAGTGGCACCTTGCCAATATCGGTTAGGTGTCGCAATTATGGCATTTCCTAAATCTACCTGAATCTGAATATTTGTTCGTTCTGATACCGATCCATCACTGACTTCAAGTGTAATCGTATAGGTGCCAGCAGTTTCTGGTGCAACGAAAACAATGCTCGTCCCCTCTCCTACAATCCTGCCACCGTTTGTGTCCCATTCGTATACTAACACTGCGGCATCACCAGAATAATCTATATGTGCGTTTATAGTCGTTGTGTCACCAATATTGACAGTGCCTGCGTCTGTTGTCAAATCAATATCAAGCATCTCTCTGTCTATGTCCAGCAAGTTGTCTGTATCACATGCTGATATGAGAGCAACTGATAACAACAGAAAGAGGATGTGTAAATATTTTTGAAGTTTCTGAATTTTCATAATAATGTATTATACCATATTTTGTTGTAAAAGGTTAACTTTGTTTGTGAATTTAGGGTGTGTAAAGTTTTGGTTATGTCTGAACCAGGATTTTCAGATTAGCAGGATAAGAGTTTGCCCATCAAGGTTCTATCCTTAGTAGGACTTACGCGATATCCATTTTCAAAGTAGGTGATTTTAGTTGTTGACGTAGAAAATCAGAAAACATTCCATCTTTGACTTGATAAAGCGTTTGCTCAGTTTCATAAGCTTTTTCCATTAGATAAACCCATACTAAAACAGCACAAGTGATATAGTTTCTCACAATACGGGGTAAACAGCATTGACATTTTTCGATACCTGTGAGTTGTTTCGTGTCACGGTGAAATTCTTCAAGCTTCCAGCGTGTACTACACACCTGTCGCACAGCGGACACCTCCGATTGATTATGGTCATTTGTAGCAACATAATCCGTGCGTCTTTTAGACACCACCCGGAACACTTTCACCTTATGATTTTTCGGAAACTTGTTGCTCTTCAAGCGTTTATCTGATTCGCCCTGATTCATACCGTTGATTTGCGGGTCGCGACCGTGCGGTCGCTCCTACAGAAGATATGTATAATTATTTCAATAATTCACCATAAATAACCCAGGACACACTCCTTGACATAACACGTTATTTCTGTTACAATGAATACATATACAAATTAGCGTCAATATATTATCAATACTGATGTCTATAACAAGAAAGTATAAACATCTGTTATCACAATGTAGTTCCATAATTACATATTTCTTATTGTTCATTGGATTCTTTGGATGTGCTTCTGAACAACAGAAGACTGATGAGTTAAGCGTTTTTGCTGCTATGAGTTTATCAGATGCACTCACCGAAATAGGAGAACAGTTTACAAAAACGAATAAGACTGCCGTCTATTACAACTTGGCTGCTTCTACAACCTTACAAAGACAGATAGAAAAGGGGGCTTCCGCTGATGTCTTTATATCTGCGAGTCCTATACAGGTGGATACCTTAGAATCTTTGGACTTTGTTGAAGTAAATAGTCGCAACGATCTATTAAAGAATCGCTTAGTTATTGTTTCTCATCAGGAAAGAGAGATTGAATTAGACAGTGTTGAACAATTATCGGGTCCTGTTATTTCACGAATTGCTATAGGTCAAACTGAAATCGTTCCTGCTGGTACTTATGCAAAGGAAGCACTAGCACACTTTGGTGTATGGGATAAGTTGCAACCGAAGTTTATATACGGTTTAGATGTTCGGTCAACACTTGCATATCTTACAGCTGGTGATGTAGACCTTGCAATTGTGTATGAAACCGACACAATTCTAAGTGGTGAAATAAAAGTTATTTTCCGTTTTCCAGATGAAACACATTCGCCTATCATCTATCCTGTTGTCATACTGAAAAATAGCAAACGTAAACAGACAGCTGAAAATTATATTACCTTTTTGAAGGCACAGCAAGCAACTGAGATATTTAAAAAACACGGATTTATCCATTTAATACAGGAATAAACCTTCAAGCAAAGTCTAGTGCTGTGTCAACACCTAACTTGTAGGTCGGGTAGAGGAACGAAACCCGACTTTACCAATAATAAATGTATGCCTGTCGGGTTTCGTTCCTCTACCCGACCTACAATTGAACTATCAAACAGATGTTGACTAAACACTAGTCAGGTTTCAATGAGGATTACCCCTGAAGAAGTTACTGCTCTATTACTATCTGTCAAAGTTGCGTTATTCAGCCTTGTTGTAATGTTTCCACTTGGTCTGTTGGTTGGATGGATTCTTGCTAAACGTGATTTTCCTGGGAAATCCGTCATCAATACTATTGTGATGTTACCGCTGGTTCTTCCCCCTGTCGTAAGTGGGTATCTACTCCTTATCCTATTAAGCAGGAACGGCCCCATCGGAGGTATTTTATATGACCTATTCAAAATTGAAATTGTTTTTAGTCAATTTGCTGTAGTCATCGCGGTATCAATTATTTCCTTTCCGTTGTTAGTAAGGGGAATAATGACAGGAATTGCATCAGTTCCGTCGGAACTTGAAGATACCGCACGAACATTAGGTGCAACTCCTATAAGAGTTTTCTTTACTGTAACATTACCACTTGCGAAGCAGGGAATAATCGCTGGTGTTATCCTTGGTTTTGCCAAGAGTCTTGGTGAATTTGGTGCAACCTTGATGGTTGCGGGTAACATCCCTGGAAAAACACAAACATTGGCACTCTCTATTTTTTCTGCTGTTCAGTTGGGACAAGATATTACTGTTTATAGGTTGGTGTTTATCTCAACTATTCTAGCGTTTATTGCAATATGGATAACTGAAAAATTTCAATCTACTTCTATTTCTAAAATCCTAAATTAGGTTTTTGTGTAGATATATTAACTAAACAAAAGGAGAAAATGCACATGGATTTATTGGTCGTCTTTATAGCTAGTTTCGCTATTGTTTTCACACTATTTGCTGTCATCAGTCGTCATTCTAAAAGACGGCAATCTCAGAAGAGAAGGCATCAAGGGGATGGTTTTGTTGATTCATCTGGATCAGATGATGGCTTATTAATGGGTTTACTACTTGGCAATATGCTAAGCGATGATAGTTCAAACGATACTTCTGCGGATTCAGATGCGGGAGGATCTGATGGTGGCTTTGATGGTGGTGGCGGTTTTGATGGTGGCGGTTTTGATGGTTGAGGTGGATGTGAATAGCATTCATTAAAAATAATCCATGTTCTGTGGGAATCTGTCAGTAATGGACAATTACTTGGTTAGACCTTAAGATGAGATGAAAGACATAGGCAGTATCTCCTTAGACTTTAGCATTAGCTTAGGAAATTTCAAATTGGAAGTGGATTGTCAACTGCATCAAAAGGTGACTGCTTTTTTAGGTGCATCTGGTAGTGGGAAAACAACGCTACTTAATTGCATCTGTGGAACTTTTGCACCTGATCAAGGTGTGATTACATTTGGTGACGAAGTATTGTATTCTTATGATATGAAAATCAACGTTCCATCTAACCTACGTCGCTTTGGATATGTGTTCCAAGAAGGGCATCTTTTTCCACACCTGACCGTTGAGCAAAATATCCGATATGGGCAATCACGTAAATTGCGTAGAGAGAAAGATAGCATTTCTCAAGAAATTGAAATACTTGAAATCGCAGAACTACAAAATCGTTACCCAAGTCAACTCTCAGGCGGACAACGCCAACGTGTTGCGATTGCTCGCGCCCTTGCGATGAAACCGCGTTTGCTATTGATGGATGAACCCCTTGCATCACTTGATGGCGGTCTAAAGAGCCGAATAATACCTTATATTCATCACATCAAGAATGCTTATGAGATTCCGATTATCTACGTTACGCATGCTATTTCAGAAGCGATGGCACTTGCAGATGAAGCGTATTTACTATCTGATGGGAAGATCGCTGCAAGTGGTGAACCGCATCAAATACTCACTTCTCCATCTGTGCTTCCAATAGCAAATCTGACAGGGGTTGAGAACATATTCAATCTACCTGTAACAAGTTCAGATCAACAAAAGGGTATCACGGAATTAGAGATTGGATCACAAAGTCTGGTCGTGCCCTATATGGATGTGGAAATCGGAGAACGCATTCCAATCGCGATTAGAGCAGAGGATATCATCATTTCACTTGAACCGAATTTGCCGATTAGTGCTCGTAACATTTTACGTGGAAAGGTTGATGAGGTTGATGATCAAGTACTCCTATCTATTCTCGTTGAGGAGCAACGATTTTCTGTAAAGATAACTCATGAAGCACGTGAACAACTTCAGTTATGTAAAGGGAAGGAAGTATACTGTGTTATCAAAGCAAATGCAGTCAATCTACTGTGGAACGAGGGATAACTATTTCTGCAATTTCATCCAAAGTGCATCTACCTGTTTTTGGAGTTCTTCATAAGTACCATCATTGTTTACCACTATATCTGCATACTTAACTTTTTCTGAGATCGGCATCTGTGCATCAATCCGTGCTTGTGCTTCTGCTTCAGATAGAGGACGATTCTGTTCTTTGCTACGGTCTAAGATGCGTTGTATCTGTGTTTCATAAGCGGAAGTTACAACAACAATCAGATCAACGGCATCATAAGCACCCGCTTCTATGAGTAAGGGGGCATCCAGAAGAACAACGCATGACGGGTTATCCGTCACAAGTTCGCGGGCGCGGGCGCGTGAACTTGTGATAATCAACGGGTGAAGGATTGCGTTTAGTTTTTCACGTGCCTTTTTGTCATTAAATACAATTGCCCCCAATTTTTTTCTACTTACATCCCCACTATCTTCAAGTATCTCTACCCCAAAAGAATCAACGAGTTTACCAATAACAGGACTATCGGACTTGAGTAGTTGATGTCCGATTTCGTCTGCATTAATAGGGACTGCCCCCTTTTCTGCTAATAGATTGGATACGGTAGTTTTTCCACACGCAATTCCGCCTGTTATTCCAACGATGGTCCCGTGTTTGTTGTTTGGTTGTTTCATCATAGGTATTAAAGACAAGAGCAATTCACTAAATAACCTAAGGTGCCACCTACTTTAGAATACTCTTGTTGGAGGGGTTTCTAACCCCGATTTATGACAAGCCGCATCAAAATTCGTTGTGTCATGTTTTTTGTTATCAATCGGGGTTAGAAACCCCTCCAACAAATAATAGGTAGCAACTTGGGTTAAATAATTGAACTATTAATACTCTGGAGGTGAGAAAACTAAATCATCAAAAGGATTGCCGTCTTGGTCAGTAACACGTAGGTAGAATCCCCATCCACCCGTATTTTCGTTTACTTTGACAAGGACGCTGTTTCTGCCTTTTTTGAGATTTACAGGATTAACCAGTCTGTCTATAGATGCAGCAAAAGTTCGCGTATTCACAAAAACCTCTTTGCCATTCAACCAGACTTTTCCTTGATCATCACTATCAAAACGGAATTGTACTTCCCTGTCATCAGGTGAAGTGATGGTAGTAAAGGCATAACCGACACAGTTATCTAAACCTTCACCGAGATTGATAAAAGCGTTTAAATCGTCGTCGTTAAGTTGCTTCCAACTTATTTCACCATTTTTCCCATCATACTTTGCATTTAGATCCATCTCTGTTGCTTCTTCTTGGATAAAAACTATATTCAATCCGTTTGTATTGTTATTATCAAAAGGACCGAGATGTAACCAGAAGTCTTCAACAATAAATCCAGTATTTCGAATAGTCTCTTTATACTTCTCCTGCATGTCATTTTTTAAGCAGTATTCTGCCAGCAGTAGATTGAGATTGAGTTGGGCAATAACATTATTGGAGATAGTGTTAACAAGCTCGGTTAATAAGGCAACATAAGCCTCTTTATCGTCTGTATTGTTGCCGTAATCAGAAAGCCAACCGAAGAATTTGCGTTGAAAAGTTCCTGATGACAAGTTCAAGAGTCCTTTTTTGAACTGCTCAAGTGCTTCTGGCTTCTGTCCGATAACGAGGTAGACATAACCCAAAGTTAATACATTTTCTGAGGAGTTGTCAAGTTGTGCTGCAAGTTTTGCATTTTTAATTGCTGCTTCAGGTAAAATACCTTTATCAAGGATTTCACGAGCAAAATCTCTATAGGTACTTGCAGAACCTTGCTGATTTACTTGTCGTTGTCGTAACTCTACCCACTGTGTGTAAGCGTTTTTGGCTTTCTCTGGTTCACCTGCTTTTTCATAAGCATCGCCTAATAGTTCGTATAGGGCAGCATTGTTTTTTATTTTCTGCTGAAGTTCTTCAAGTTTGGCAATACCATTGTTCTGATTTTCCGTATTTGAGTAAAATGCCCATAAGGCTTTAATTGCATCATTGTGGTTATCCTGTGTCAGGGGCGCATCCAAGGCACGAATATAGACTTTCTCTGCATTAGAAATCTGTCCAAGTTTAGTATAGGATTCTACTAATGACCTGTATAATTCATAGGAGGTTGGATCGAGTTCAATAGCTTTATTGAACGCAACGGCAGCTTTAGTAAAATGAGAAGCCTTGGTACTCTCAAAGACATCTCTCACATAAGGGGTAATACTGGCATCACCGATTAGTGTTCCATGATTCTTGTTGTCAGTAGAATCAAGTGTTATTCCATTGGTTTCACCGTCAAATTTCCAATATGCCACTAATCCTTGTTCATTGCCGTTCAGTTCGTGGTTCATATCAGTCAGGATTTCTTGCTGTATTCGTGCGATATTCCAGATACGCACTTCATCAATCTGTCCGATAAATAAGGACGTTTCTACTTCGGCAGTCACATGGGTTGCTCCTATACGAAGTGGCAGTTGAGTTTGCATTAAACTATCTTGTCCATTAAAATGTCTATTACCGACTTCAAGCCCATTAACAAATACCTTCATGTAATCCTGCTTTGCATTGATGACACCTGCGATGTGAGTCCATGTATTTAGTTTTATGAGATTCGGTGCAGAATAAAGGGATGCATATCCTTCTGCTTTAGGTGATGCATTAATTTTGAGTTTCCCATCTTGCCTGATGACAAGGATATAACTACGTTGTCGATAATTTTGTCTCTTCTCATCACTTTTAAAAACGATACGGACATAGTTGTTTGGAAAACTGGTTGGGTATATCCATGCCGACACCGTCACCTGATCCGTTATGCTGTCTAAAGACTCACTGGGAGGCACTTCAACGAAACTACCATTTCCTTTCAGAGTAAGTGCGTTACTCTTTCTGACTTCACCTGTCTCACGTTTTTCAGGTGGCATTTGCAGATACAGCGATCCAATTTTTTTGTGCCATTGAACATTATCGGGTTGGAGTTGACTAAGTGCTGCATAATGTGTAATAGCATCGTTATGTTTATTGGCTTTCTCGCATGTTTGTGCAAGGTTAAGACGTGCATCTGGATCATTGGGATATTCCTGGACCTTCTTCAAAAGTTTTGGTATCTGTTTTTCATAAAGGTTTCCAAGTCTTGATGCGCTTTCTATTTTCCTTCTTGCATCATCTCTATCCCAAGAATAATCAGCCATGTTAAGGACTTGCTGATAGGTATAGACAGCTTCTTCGTACCTTTTTGCGGCATAGTAACTTTTGGCAAGTAGTTTATAAGCATATTCACCCGTTATTCCAAAACCGTGTACGCGGGAATTAGCACTTTCAGCGATTGCAGCATCAGCTAATTTAATAGCCGCGTCATAAAGTTTTCCATCATAACAGATATTGCCGAGGTCCTCCAGAAAATATCTACTATCATTATTATTACTGACAAAAAGATCACTTTCACCTTGTTTTAACATCTCTCTTGCTAACTCAGTTTGTCCATCTCTATTATATGCTGCTGCAGCTTTGTAATAATACATCACGCCGCTGGGTTGTAGTTCGCTGAGTGCTTTATAAGTTTCAGCCGCTTTCCCAAATTGCTCTGTGCTGTTGTATATCGTAGCGAGCATTTCTAAATTGACTATACTATCCGGATCGTTGTCAAGCCTTGTTTTGAAGATAGAGGTTAGGACATCAAGCTTATTGATATTTTTGTATGCCCTGATCAATCTATCGCGTGCCAACGGAGCAGAATTTGCAATATATACAGAAAAAGCGAGTTCGTCATGTGCTTTTAAGGCTGCTTCGTCATTCCCGATTTTAGGGTAAATCTCCAGCAATTGCTCATATATTCTTCTACGCTCATAACTATCGGAAGTCATCTCAAGAGCTTTTTCATAAGCGGTGCCAGCTTCTGTAAGTTTACCGTTATCTTTGAACGTTTTAGCACGTTCTTTTTGCATGTCAAAAGTTATTGTACCTGCATCCGCAGCTTTTTGCACTGTTTCCTCAATCTTTTCTTTAGATCCAGATAGTTTCAAAATTTCTTTTTGGATTCTCTGCCGTTCATATTCTTGTCCGGTGAATCGTAATGCTTCTTGGAATGCCATTTTGGCAGCGTCTTTGTCGTCTTTGCGAATATACAGTGCAGCCAAATCTTTATAGCGTTTTACGTTTCCCGGTGCAAGTTCAATTGCTGTTTGGTAGGAAGCAATTGCCTTATCTATCTCATCATTAACTGCATAGAGTTTTGCTTTGCGTTCATAGTTGATAGGATTGTCAATATCCTCATCAATGAATTGCTGTGTGGTTTCAAGAGCTTTGTCAATTTTTCCAGCTTTTTGATATGTGTTGACAAGTCCATCTTGAAACTTTGTGTTGTTTGGATCCTCTGCAAGTAGTGTTTCCCAAGTTTTGACAGCTTTTTCATGTTGGTTTTGTGCAGTGTAAAGTGTAGCGAGTTGTGCGCGGGATTCGAAGTCTTCAGGTATGACTTCTTCAAGATGTGTGTAGATAAGTAGAGCATTTTGTTTCTCACCACGTCGAACGAAATCTTTTGCTAATGTGCGCAATGTCCCAATGTCCATTTCCCTAATTCTATCTTTGAGTTGGGTCGTTTTAGATAGATCCTTCTGTCGTTTCTTAATTGAAACCAACTTTTCTTCTGCTTCTCTTCTGTGGTGTGATTGAACTGATTGGTCATTGATGATTTCAGTTAATAGCGGTTCAGCTTCCTCCCACATCTGCTCTTGTATAAATATTGAAGCGACATTTATAGAATCCATCCAATTGCCACTTCGAATCCTGAGTCTTGCCATTTTTCTGTATGCGTCTTGTGCTTTTTCCGTCTCACCTTTTAGTGCGTAGATCATGCCGAGTCTACGATAGGTGTGCCAGTAACCTTTCCGTTTTTGAACAATTTTTTCAAGGATGTGTTGTTCTCTTTCCCTTGCATCAGTAAGACGGTATGCCTCAGCTATTCTATTAAGGTAGTTTGTATTAATAGGCTCCTCATTTAGCATTTGGGAAGTAAGTTCCTCTGCACCTTTTAGGTCATTTTCAGCGATTTTCATTTTAGCAAGAAAAAAACGCAAATTATTATCATTCGGTTTTCTTGCAAGCTTATCTTCAAACTCTGTAATCAACTCATTGAGTTTTCCAAGGGATTTGTAGTAACGGATCAACATATCTATGGTAATTATCAAAGAGTATTCATCATCTATATCTAAGGCATCGCGTAATATTTGAATAGCCTTATCATATTCATTTAATTGTGCATAAGCCCCAGCCTTGTTGCGATGATAATATGGATCCGTAGGTTGTGCTTGAATAAGTATGTCATAAATCTCAATAGCTTCAGTGTGTCTGTTTAAATCTCTGAGTTCGTATGCGACATCACGTGCTAAATCGTTATTATAGTCCCGTCCGATAGAAGGAGAGATCATGCCTTTCGCGAGTGAGATGAGTTCGTCATCTTTTTCAGCTTTAAAAAAGCATTCGATTGTATCCCAAGTATCGTAAGCGAGTGAATTTGGGTTATCTTTGAGCAGTCTCGTATACTCTGTAACGGCTTCATCATATCTTCCGCTTTGAAACAGAAGATCAGCGAAACGTTTTCGAGTAGAGGCATCAGTCGGTCTTAATTCAAGTGCTTTTTTGAATGCAGCTGAAGCCTTGTCTATCTGATCTTTCCCGTGATAGAAATCTGCTAAGTTCAGTTGAGCTCTATAAGAGTTTGGGTTCTTTTTTGCTGCTTCAATCAGTAAAGTTTCTCGTTCTTTTTTGGAATTAGTTTGACTTGTTAGGTGGGTTGCTTGTTGTCGCTTCCAAATAGATATAGTTCTACCGTATCGGTCACGTTTATTTGCAAAACGGAGTGCGCGTTCTGCGATTTGAGCGGCATGCTGTCCTCTTCCAAGATCCTCTAACAACTCACTTACATCCATAAGGAAATTCGGATCTTGAACCCCCATAGCTAAGTTCATGCCTTTATTCATAATAGCAGAAGCATGTTGAATGTATCCAGCATTTTGCAGTTGCTTGGAAATTGAATAAAGTTCACGCGCACTACTTGGCGTTTTCAACAGATTTGTTATTAAATCTCTCACGACGACAGTGTTACCGGATTTTATTGCTAACTTTAGGATCAGGTTGTAATAATGGTTTCGATTGCTTGGGTCGGTGTTTGAAAGCTCCTCAAGCAATTTGAAAGTTCCAGCATTTTGTCCAGTTTGAATAGAGATGAAGACTGTGTTAAGTTTGAGTGAAAGGTCATTCGGGAACTCTTTCTGCAGCGAAACAAGAATCTCTTGTGCTTTTTCGCGTTCACCATTCCACCAATAGCAGTAACTGAGTGCTAATCCAGGGAAGATTCTATCTCTACCCTCTGATGCATCAAAAGTAGTCTTTAACTTTGTAAACAAAGCTTCATGTTGATTTTTGAACCATAGTTGTCGTGAAAAGGTTTTCAAATATCCCAACCTACTTCCTTCAAAATAAACAGTTCGTGCGGGAAAAATCACCTGCAATGAGGAACTACTTGGTGAGGAACTGGTTGTTAGTGAAGCCATACGACGTATGTTCGTCAATTGAGGTTGGGTCCGTGTGCAGTAAGTCCAGAAGAGATCCATTGCTTTCTCATATTGTTCAAGGTTTAGGTATGTATTGGTAATATCATTATAAAGATATCTATATTGTGATTGCTGGGATTGTGTTGGTAGTGGTACTCTATCTAATACTCTTTCTGCAATTTCAGGCTTCATCATTAATGCCAATGTCTCAATGAGTTCTTCAATAACGTCAAGATCCATCACCTTTATATCTTCATATTTGCGTATGAGTTTTTCCGCTTCAGTCTTTTTACCGTCAAGATAAAGTCTATTTATGTATTGTAAATCATACAATAGTCGTTTTTCTTCATCCATTTCAGGGAACTTGCTTAGATAATTTTCTAAAGTTTCAGGAGAAGATTTCTTTCTTAATGCCCTGTTAAATTGGATGGATTGATAGGTTGAATCGTTTGGAGAAGCTGCAATCAATTGTTCAAGAGTTTTTTCTGTTTTCTCAGTGTTCTCGGTCAAAGTATAAATTTGTGCTAAAATTTCAAGCGTTTTGATGTCCTTTGGGTTATTTTCTATCTGTTTTTCATAGTTTTGGATGAACTGATTTAGTTTTCCTTGGTACTGAGATATAGTCATCAAATGTACGAGTGCGCCTGCTTGCGCTTCATCAAAGTTACTCGGTTTCCATGCCTGGACGTTTCTACCACGATATGATTGGTCTTGTATGTCATATAGAAAATACCTGGCAATGTCAAATTTATCGTAATATATGCTTGAAAACGTCTTTTTGTATGAGTAGAGCTTCCGCTTTCGGGGGGGTTTTTGCATATTTAAAATATGTTTGAAATGTGATTGAGCGCGATCAAATTCATTCATTGATACGAAGACCGTGCCGAGTTGGAAGCGTGTCAAATGCGCATCTTTGCCCGTTATTTTTTCAGCTGCTCTGTCAAGGACAAGGATAGCCTCGTTTAGGTGCCCGTGTTGAATGAGCAAGATTGCCAGTTTCACTTCAGCTTCAAGCGATTGGTTTTTTGCGTGTAGGAGTTTTGTCCATGCTTGAATAGCTTCCTGTTCGCGTCCTGCGTCAAACAACAGTTCACCGAGTCGTCTTTGATGTGTTGGGTCAGGATGTGCTTTTACAAGTCGTTCTTGATAAGATAATGCATCTTGGTTATCGCCAAGATTGAGACTGATACTGACAAGTTGAGACAAGAGGTTTGGATCATTGCGTTGTTTGTCTAACGCGCGTGCAAGTTGGAATCTTGCACTGGGTAGATCACCTTCCATTCGGTGTAGTTCTGCAAGTGCCAGAACAGGAGCAGTATCAGAGGGATTGGATTTTGAGAGTTGTTTTAGTTTTTCCTTGAATTCGCGGCTCTGTCCTAAATCGTAATATGTTTCGGATATGGGTTTGACAAAACTGATTTTATCGTTGACAGTATCGCACAATTCCCAGCAACGCCAATACTGTGCAAGTGCTTGTCGGGGTTTGTCGGCAAACTTGTAAGTTTCTGCTAATTCTGTCCGTATATTTATCGCATCTGGACGCAATCGAATTGCTTGTTTTAGGTTATCAATTGCACTATCATATTTTGCTTGTTGCTTTGAAATTTCGGCAAGTAACTGATATCCTTCTGGGTTGCGTGGACTATTTGCAATTACCTGTTTTGCTGCTTCAGTAGCAGCGTCAAAGTCCATTACATTGAGATGTAAATGGGTTATATTTGTCCAGTATTCACGTGCATTCGCGCTGTCAACTTGAATGAGATGCATGTAGACAGCATTTGCATCATCAAGTCTGTTTTGTTTTATATATACGTCTGCAAGCCATCGGTTGACAACCACATCATCAGGTTTAAGTTCTTTTGCTTTTAGAGTAACTTCCAGTGCATAAGTGATATTGCCTAATTTCAGATACATCTTAGCAAGCCTTTTCTGCTGTGCAAAGATTTCGGTATATGATTGTCCCGATTTTTCAAGGTCTGTTTCCAGTGTTTCGATTTTCTCTACAAGGGTGCCTTGTCTGCGGTATAGTTCAATTCGCTGATCGTCCATTTCCTCAGCAAAGAATGTGTTTGGTGCGATTTTCGCTGCCTCAGCAAATTGGATTTGTGCTGCATCAAAGTCTCTATGCTTCATGAGTCGCTGCGCCAGCACCTTACGATATTCATAGACATCTGGCATGAGTTCAACTACTTTTTGACTTGCTGCGATTGCTTCTGTATGGAAGTTCTTTGAGCTAAGTAGTTTTGCCAATCGGTTGTAGTTTTCAGCGATTCCCTTGCTGTCTGCCACCATCAAGTTCCATGTTTCTATTGCTTTGTCGCGACTGCCTTGACGAAGATAGAACTCTCCAAAATACTCAATATAGTCAAGGTTGTTGGGTGCAAGGGAAATTGCCTTTTGATATGCCTTAGTTGCATCTTCAATCCATTCATTACCTGTATAGATTTCAGCGAGGATGAGATGTGTGCTTGCATTATTCGGATCACGATCTAGCATCTGTTGATATATTGACCTTGCTTTTTCTTCATCCTCCAACTGTATGTACAATTCACCGAGTTCGCGATAGATACCGAAATCGTCAGGGTCTTGTTGGCGGATGACCTCATATTCAACTGCGGCTTCTGCAAATTGTTCATCGTTACGGAGTGCTGCGATAAGATCGAGTCTTAGATTCGTGTCTGTCGGAGCTAATTCTAAACCTTTCCTATAACCTTTTATTCCTTCATCCAGCTGCTGATTTTCGATATATGCTGCTGCCAGTAGTCCAAGTAGTTCCGGCTCATTTGGTGTTTTTTCAAGTTTTTGTTGGTAATATCGGATTAGTCCTTGCCAATCACTATCAGCAGCGAAAATACCGATGATTCGGTGTTGAAGGTCTTTTCGCAACCAGTTCCCTGGGGCAGTCAATGTGAGTGCACCATCATAACTTTGTATAGCTTTTTGATAATCCCCTTGTGCTTCATGTATATTACCAATTTCACGGTGACTCAAGCATATTTGGTAAGGATCGTCTTTTTTGAGTTTCATAATTGCTTCATGCTGTTCTATTGCTTGTTGGTAGAGTTCCTGTTCTATGAATAGGTCTGCAAGTTCAGTGCGTGCAAATATGTCATTTGGGTTAAGTTCGGCGATCTTTGACCATGCACTGATTGCTTCATCAATCCGGTCTCTGCGGAAGTACGCCCTACCGAGAGATTTGTATATTGTAGCAAATTCTTCTGGGGTTGCGTCTTGTGTGTTTTTGGCTAATGTTGCAGCCTGTTTTAGTGCGTTGATGGCATTTTCATGTTGCAATAGCAATGTGTATGTTTGTCCAAGAGCAAAATGCGGATAGTAACTGTTCGGTTCAAGTTCAACAGCACGTTTATACGCATTGACTGCATCCGTTTCTTTTCTAAGACGTTTGTAGATATGTCCTAAAATGAGTTGAATATTAGTGTCATCAGGTTTTACTTCTGCTTCCGCTTGATAGTCAGATAACAAAGCATCTAAACCAGCTCCCTCCAAGTATAACTGATAGAGACGGTCAAAAGTGCTGCCCTCTTTCGGCTTGTTCCTGAGCATCAACTTGTAACGTTCTATTATCTGTTTGTCGTCAATGGGTTCTTGTGCAATGTTTAAGGCGGTGAAACTTAGTGATAAGGTAAGCATACACAAAGCGAATACGATATAAATGTTGAACTGTCGACTATACATAGAATGATCCTCTTATGAAAATGCAGCGGGTTTGTTCGTTTTTTCACGACTACCGTTTCTGTGGTAGTCTTGTTTATTTATAATGACGCGATTTTGTGCAGGTACGGGTGCATATTTTTTGGATATTGGAGGATTTCGTAATGTTGTGTAAACAAAGAATAACTGAACATTCCCACGGTGGATAATGAACATGATGTATCATGGGTAATTGTACTTATTTGATATGGCTATGTCAAGTATAAAATTTAGGATGGGTGCATTCTCCCTTGAACGAAGATTAAGAAATACTATGGGTAATATCTTATTTTTGTAATTTTTTAGAGTAATTGGGTGGTATACCTGTTCTTTGTCTGAACCAGGATTTTCAGGATTACCAGATTACCAGGATTTTTCTCATCATATCCTATTCCAAAAAAGAACGTAAACGCACATCAAAAGTCCTTGATAAGGTAAATCCTGAAAATCTGTAAATCCTGCAAATCCTGGTTCAGACAACAGAGAACATAATAACCCAGAATAGGTTTTATTGCCTCAAATTGGCATATCAAGGATAAAATTGGGATTACCCAATTAATAAATTAATCTTCATATAAGGGGGTTAAAAAGTCGTTATTCCAGTGTTTTATCTTCCATACGCTATCGCTATGGACCAGTCCCCTCAAATCCGCTTATCAGCGAGACTTTAAGAAAAAATACGTAAACCTACGACTTGTGCTAATTACTATTCATAATATACAACATGTTGTATTGTTTATTTATGCATAAACAACATCTTTTAATGCCATCAACTTACGACCTAAACATTTATTTATGAAAACACCGAGTGTGAAACCACCAAACTTGTTGTTCATCCGTGTCAAAAAACCCAAATGGGTTCTGGCA
>JAAXHO010000221.1:906-1269 GCA_012270795.1 Candidatus Poribacteria bacterium | reverse complement strand
AAGCTAATAAGTTAAGTCTCAATGTCGCCAAAACAGAGTTCATGGTTAGTAGCTCGAGGCAGAAACTACAGACCTTAAACGACTAGACAATGAACATTCATTTACACGGCGTCCCAATAAACCAAAGCAATCAAAGCAAATCTCACGGGCTGAAAATCTCTCGTGGAAGGCCCACATTCATGATCAGAAATCTCTAAAAAAGTATCTTCTGGCATCGGTGCTCTTAAGCGGATCAGGTCATTTGTTTCAATGCACACTGCAATTAAGATATACAAAGGTGTTATCGAGCCACACTTTGATTATTGCAGCGCTTTATGGGATGGCTTGACCCAACAGTTTAGTGAAAAACTTCAAAATCGTGCT
>JAAXHO010000221.1:514-707 GCA_012270795.1 Candidatus Poribacteria bacterium | reverse complement strand
AAGAAAAAATTAATGCTCCCAAAACCGAGAATTGATTACCTGAAGTTTAGCTTCAGTTACAGTGGCGCTCTTCTATGGAACAATCTTGCAGAGGAAATACATACATCAAATTCCTTAATTAGGTTTCTTTAGGAGAGGTTCCCATAGATGGTTTTCTGATCAATACTCCCACACGGCAAATATGTAAAACAGT
>JAAXHO010000221.1:0-487 GCA_012270795.1 Candidatus Poribacteria bacterium | reverse complement strand
ACTGATGTTTTTAACCGTGTATAAATAAAGTTATCATTCATTCACTTATTCAAAATAAAATAACTAAACGAAAGTCGAAAGAACATTTCTTGTACGCCTTGTTCAGCAAAAATTTACTCTCTTAACGCGCTTAATCGCATATGCCTTAAAATTTGAAATATATCTAAGTAATTTAATGCGCCATAAAAAAAACAGAAACAAACAAACAAACAAAAAACAGAACAAAATTCACCTATGTTCGAGTTAAAACTTGATTTTCGCGACTTCACTAGCATCAGGAAAACCTTCAATCGAGCTTAAGTTGAGAAACACTCTGAAAGTTTCCTTTGTGTGTTACCGATCAAGTCACGTTGATCTACCGGCCGTAAGTCACGTTGATCAACAATCATCTGGTATTGGTCGAAGAAGTCATGCGAATTGTATCTTTCGTACCCAGGAGCACTACGTTCTTTCAAGAGGCGAGGCTATTTGGAAGTCCGTCGCCAAA
>JAAXHO010000206.1 GCA_012270795.1 Candidatus Poribacteria bacterium | reverse complement strand
AATGTAATTAACTGGCACAAGTCGTTTTATAGTAAATGAGTAAATATATCATAACATACCAATAACAAAGATTTTGTTATTGAACATCCATAGTCGATTGCGACAATATGTCTATAGATAACGATTATTCCTCCTAGAGTCTAATATGGTAATGAGAAGATTTTAACCGTTTTCACAACGTTCCATATTGATACTTTAATATAAAGTATATCACATATATGTTGTTTTTGTCAAACTTTAATTATTTGTCTGTTGAATTTTATCTTATTAATGATTGTTCAGAACTTCCAATGCATTTTCCACTTCGTTAGCTAATTCTTTTGCAGTCTGTTCAGCAAAAGGTGAAATTCCAGCAGCGGACATTAGCTCTGAGAGATCCCATCTCGATATGTTAAGAAGTTTTGCTGCTTTACCAGCACTGATGTCACCTTGTCGAAGAAGTTCAAGTATAAAAGCCTCTTTTGCTTTTTTCTCCGCATCACTTTTATGATAGAGCAGAGTTCCATCTATGGGAAGTGTGAATTGGATATCTATTTTTGCCTTTGCCATGTTTATTGTCTCCACATCTGTTCATGAGAAAAATTGGTAACGGAATAGTTAATGATCGGAGTGCCTTTTCTACAATGTGCATTTTGGCATACGCGCTTGCATCTAACCAGAAGAAATTCGCTCGCTTCGTTTCTCCCGTTCTTCTATGATAGCACAACTCCCAAGGTTATCTTCTGGGTTTATCCCTTCCTCTAAAAGAAGCTGCTGAAGTTCCTCAGCGGTGAGGATTTCAACGTCGGGATCAGGTTTGCCAAGTGCTTTTTCAATTGATGGGCGTAATCTTTTTCTTTGTGCCCGGACTCTTGCAGATCGCGCTGCTTGACGCTCCTCAGGTGTGAGTGATTTCATGACCGGGACTTGAAGTTTTTCTAACTCTTTTTTTATTTCTGTTAAATCCCATTCGAGTTGTTCAATTTTTATGAGTAGTTTGGTTATAGGGGGTATCATACTTACTGTCCTTTTGTAAAATCAGCAGATTGGTAGATATATACTTAAAGTGCTTATTGGACTACAGACTTTCATATTATACTGATAACATTTTAACGTATGAGAAGGCAAATGTCAATCATTTATATAAACTTATATATCCCGAATACAAACAAGGTAGGCGCGCTGGGAAAGCGCGCCTATTGTGAACTTTACTGACAATACTACTCCACTTTCGGTAAGGTTGGGAGTGTGAGACGTGGACGGTCGCCGAAGTCGGGGAGTTCGGGTGGGTTCTCTTCCATCTCTTGAAGGAGAATCTCAATAGCCTTATCAAGTTGTGGGTCACCTTCTGTGATATAGTCCTGCGGACGGTAATCCACTTCAATATCTGGGTCAGTGCCGTAGTTTTCAACGCTCCAACCGACATCAACGAACCAGAAAGAGTACTCGGGTTGCGTTGTTGAACCACCATCCACAAAACCTTGATGTGGAGAGATACCGATGACACCACCCCACGTCCGTTTGCCGATAAGTTTCCCTAATCCCATCAATTTGAAGCAGTGTGAGAAGATGTCACCATCGGAACCCGCGTTTTCGTTTGTGACTGCGATCATTGGACCTAACACGGAAGCAGTGGGATATGGATGCGGTGTGCCCCATCGGGGAATATCATAACCGATACGCCGGCGAGATAACTTCTCTAAAATCAGTTGTGACACATTGCCGCCACCGTTGTAACGGACATCAACGAGCAAACCGGGATAACTCACTTCAGCAAGGTAGCCCCGGTGAAACTCCGCATAGCCACGTCTGCCCATATCAGGGATGTGGACATAGCCGACCTTTCCGTCCGTTTTTTCGTGGACATATTTGCGATTCTGTGCGACCCATTCGCGATAACGCAATTCGCCTTCACCGCCAAGTACCTTGATCGTGACAACGCGTTTCTCGCCATCACTTTTATTTTTGAATGTAGTTTGAACCTCTTGTCCACTAAGACTGACTAATAACTCACCTGGTGAAACATGTTCGCTTAGTGGTTGTCCACCAATAGAAAGGAGGATATCCCCTTCTTGGACGTTGATACCGGGAGCACTGAGCGGTGAGTCTCTTCTTTCATGCCATGTGTCCCCACGGACGATGTGTGTGATGCGATAGCCGTTGTTGTCTGGATCGTAAACAAAATCAGCACCCAGAAATCCTTGTCCGTAGTTAGGGGAACTGCGATAGTCACCACCGGATTCGTAAGCGTGTGAGGTGCCGAGTTCGCCTTGCATCTCCCACATGAGGTCAGAGAATTCGGCGCGGGTGGCAATTCTTTCCAGTTGTGGCAGGTAACGTTGATACACATTTTCCCAATCAACATCGGACATGTCCTCTGTCCAGAAATAATCACGCTGCAGTCGCCATGCTTCACGATACATCTGTTTCCATTCGGCAGCGGGTATAACAGAGGGTCTGGCGCGATTGATCTCTATCCAACCGTTATGTCGGGGGTTCCCCCCTTTGTTATCCTGTTTTTGGTCACCCTCAGCTTTTCTGCCTGCCTTTATGATACGCAAACGATTTCCTGTCCGATATAATAGGCTTTTGTAATCTCGTGAAAGTTGGAAGGAGTCAATATCTGGGACGAGTACCTCTTTTTTTTGCTCTTTAAAATCGTAAGCATGGAGTTTACCTTTAGCACTTGAACCATCGCCTTCAGGTGTATTTTGCGCGTGTTGAATAGGAAAAGATGTAAATATTGCTTTACCTTCAATGCCAGCAATCTGTCTGTAAAGTCCGTGTGAATAGGGAAAGGCAACAACGCGTTGTTCAATACCGTCTAACTCAATTTTGATGGGTTTTTTCTTTTTCTCATCCTTTTTCTTTTTAGAATCACCATCTTTTTCATCAGGTTTTTCTTCCGTATCTTTGTCGCCATTTTCCTTTTTATCTTTTTCCTTTTCATCTTCAGGTGGCGGTGTCGCAGGAAGAAACGGGTTCGGTAGTTCTTTCTGCAAAGTCACAAGTAACGGGCGTGTGGCAATAGGAAAACTAAGCTCAAATTGTAACGCATCACCGACAGGGTCAAATTCGCGATGGGAAAGAAAATAGAGGTACTTTCCATCAGGATCCCAAGCGGGAGCATAATCACTGAATTCAGTTTTCGTGATATAGGTAGTTTCTCCTGTTTCAACGTTGCACAGTTTGATTGACGATGTGGTCTCAGTGGCGGGGAAACTGTATGCGATCCATTTTCCATCAGGTGACCATTTTGCGCTTTGGATGCGGTTATATAGGCTTTTGTCAAGCACACGCATTTCAAGTTTTTCAAGTTCAATGTGCAGCAATTCAAAACGTTGGTTGACGATGAGGAGTTGGTCTTTCAGGTCATCCCCTTTCGGGCAGACAGCAAGTTGTCGCACATGTCCTATGTCCAGTTCGTCAAGACGTTTTACTTCTTCACTTCCATCGCATGTATGAATTTCTAATGCCTCTTCTCCACCAGCATCTGAAAGCGTCAAGATACGTTTTCCATCATTTAGCCATCTCGGCATACGATACCGTGTGCCGTTGCGTTCTCCGTGTTGGAGAACAGCACCGTCCCAATTTGCCATCGTAAAAAGTTTACCACGGGAAGTAAACGTTATAGACCGACCGTCTGCGGATGGTGCATAATCTTGAAGGTACTGTGAGGCGTTGACGAATTTGCGTTGGCGTTGGATGCGCGGACTGCAGAATTCCACGTCAACTTGATGGTTTGTATCTTCTTCAATATCATATATCCATAAATCTGCCCCTGCATGGTAAACTATATGGTCACCATCAGTTTGTGCTGAACGGGCGTAGTAGGTTTCTTGATGTGTGTGCCGTTGTATATCTTCGCCAGAGGTTAGGCAGGAATAGATATTTCCAACGCCTTCGTGGTCAGAGATAAAGTAGATACGATTCCCAATCCATAAGGGAGTCGTGAAATTACTTTCAACAGGGGCAAAAGGTTCAAATTCCCCATCTCCATTTGTATCAATCCAGAGTTGTCCTGCGGTCCCGCCACGGTAGCGTTTCCACCGTGCGGGTTCTCGTGTCAACCTACCAAGAACAACGCCGCCATCACTCCCGAATGCAATGTGATTAGCTGGACCGTAAGGAAGTCGTTTCGGTTCACCACCATCAGGCGAGATGCTCCATAACCATGCGCCAAATGCGGAGCCTGCACCGCTGGAATAGAGGATGTTTTCTCCATCCGCATCCCAACCGACAATACTGGCATTGCTTCCTTGGTAGGTGAGTCGTATTGCTTCTCCTCCGAGTGCGGGCATAATATATACTTCTGCGGGACCTTCTTCACGTCCTGCAAATGCAAGATGTTCACCGTTTGGTGATAACTGCGGGGAACTGGTTGCGCCTAAATTTGATGTGAGTCTACGTGCTATACCTCCTCTGATTGGGACTGTCCATAAGTCGTCTTCACAAACAAAAACAATGGTGTCATTTGAAATAGTTGGAAATCGATAGTATCCTGACATTTACACCTCCATAGAAGGAATTAGTATTATGTTGAAAACAGGGTTAAGAAAATATGAAAGGCGAGGCACCAAACCGCATCAACGGCAAGTGGCATAAGCACACATGACTTATGCCATGATTCGTTGGAGACCTCGCCCTATAGATTTGACGCTAAGGCGAAAGAATTACGTCTTAGCGTTTTCGTAGCATTACGGAAAATAGAGGCAAATTAATTGTCCTCTAACATTGCTTGACTATCAGAATTTGATGAGTTTCTGAGCCAGAGTTTTACTGCTGGACTGCTGGCAATGCGTCGATTGCCAACTGATGCAATGACGACAAAGGTATGCGGTCTTGTCTGTTGGTTTCCGATGAATGGGTTTCGTCGTATTTCGTTATTGCCTCCACTGACAATATCAGGTACAAGTGTAATTGTTGCCTCGGATTTGCCTCTTTGGAGTACAGTTGTTTGTCTTTGAACCCTAACACCGGAAGGTAATCCAACCACAGTCAAGTTCATGTTTTGTCGGTTTCCTCTCTTGCGATCAACTTTCACGGTAATATCCACTGGACCTTCTGGAGTTACCACGACTTCATTGGGGACAGCAGATACGGTAATAGGTGACGCATCTGTTATACTTACAACAACATTTTTTCGCTGAACGGTCTGGTCATTGTTCCGTATTCGGTATATTTCCACCGGTGTTGCGGCACGTCGTATCTGATTACCAGATGCGGTTGTAACGGTACCGACAACCTGTACAACGCTATGTGTTAATTCGGCATCTGGAGCTGCGGTCAGTGTGAGATATCCTTGGTTGTTACCACCTGCGGAGAGGATAGCACTTTGACTTGCTGTGATACCAGGCGGTAGATTCTCAACAGAGAGTAATATAGGTTCTGTAAATCCGACTCGACGCTGTAGCGTTACATCCAGAAGGACTGTACCGCCACGTCCAATGTTCGGGTTATCGGGTGTCACCGATAGTGCAAAGTTTGGGACTGTAGGTCGGATGTCTAAGTGGTAGACGTAGCCTGCTCCCCCTTTCCCTGAGACATCTTCTACACGGAGCGCATATTCACCCGGTTGAGCAAAACTATAATCAATAATAGCATTACGTGCGCCACCTCTGCCTGCGTTATTTCTTAAAACCCGCCCTTCTGAATTTAATAAAGTTAGGGAAGGACTTAATGGGGAATTCAGTTTTTCTGCGGACAAATCAATGGAGTACCCACCAATATCAGCGAAAAATCCCCAAGGACCGTATCCGTTTGTAATCTTAACGAGAATTTTGTTTTCGCCTTTAGTTACTGGTAACTCGATGACATCATCACCACGGTTGAGAGGTCTATGGACGTATTTACTGAAGACCAGTTTATCGTTCACCCAGATCTTAATCGTATCATCTGAACCGAGTGACAAGATGTACTTTTGATCCCGTTGAGATTTGAAGTAGGTTAAGGCGTATCCTGTAACATCGTCTTCTGCCACGTCAGAGAAAACGCTTTCCCCTCTACGATTGGTCCTATACCATTTAATTTTCCGTCCGTTTTTGCCTGTATATTCTTTTTCAAGATCAATTTCAACTTCAGGTGGATAGACGGTGTCAAATCCTTTTTCGTCTGCGTTATCAAAAGGATGGATGACCCACCAAGGTCCGAGACGAGAACCTTCTTCGATCGTAAAGCGATAATAGTCTACCTCTCCGGGTTGAGAAATACGACCACTTATTGCGCCAGGGGTTGCGATGTGTTGGGCATTCTCAATCTGTTTTGCAATCAGTTGTCCCATACGGACAACTTCTTCACCAACAAATGTGATAATTTTGTCACGTTCAGTGTCTGTAATATCAGAGTTTTCCTTCGCTGCCATGCGTGTGATAGTATTTTCCCACTGCTGAGCGGTTAGCGCGCGATTCTCTGGTGATCGAAGTTCGTGGCAAGCCGTACACTTCGTTTGGAAAAGGATTTCAGTTTCCACACTCTTTGCATGTTTTTCGTTTTCCCCAGAACCATTTTCAGTTGCCGGATCTACATTTTTTTCTGTTAACTTTTCAATATCTTCCCCAAATTTGTTTGCAATAAATGGAAAGATACCGTACTGAGTGCGGACAAGTGTAACACCAGGTTGTTGATCTTTCGGTAGTTTAACTTCAAAGTTAGTTTCGGGGAGATTCTCGCCGCCAATAGTCGTTTGTATGACGCTCCCAATTTCCCCACCTGTTGGGAAGATATAGGTATTGTATGGCACTACACCTATTGTCAAACGGTAAACAGAATCCGGATTTCCACGATAGAGTAGGTCACGGATGCGGAGATAATAGGTGCCATCTTCAGATAGCGTATGGTCAATAAGCGGATCAAGGCTATAGAATCCATTACTTCGTGCTAATTCTTTACCTTTGGCGTTGAAAAGTGAGATCGTTGGATTGAAGAATTGCTGGCTAATGTGGTTATATCTATATGCTTTGACGTTGAAGACACAACGATCCCCTTTTGTTCCCTTAAAAGTGAAATAATCTTCATCCCCGCCATAATTGATGACACCATTGACGATGGTTGGTAATTCGACGGAAGTAGCGGAGTCTGTATTGTTGTTTGATTCAGTTTCAACAGTGTCTGGTACATTAGTGATTTCAAAGGGCCATGCAGTTGATGCGCCATTTCTACCGACAATACGTATTTCACGTACACCGATGGGTGCGTCGGGAGCGATAACTAACTCGGCAGTCATGCCACCAGCCGCCCGTGCAGCGGATTTTAGATAGTCAATGATTTTCGTTTGGTCGTCGTCACTGATATCGGCACCTTTGTCTTCCACCATGCGTTTCACAACGGCTGCCCATTGTGTGCCGGTCATAGAACGGTTGCTTGGTGACCGAAGTTCATGGCACTGTCCGCAATTTGCTTCAAAAACAGGTTTATGGGTTTCGTCAACTTTTCCGCCGCCGGCGTTGAGTTTGCCAGTAATGCCGGGTTCACCTTCAACAATGAGTGTGTGTGCTCCATCCAAATCTGAACCTTGAATTTTTACCTCAACTGTTTTTCCGATTTGTGCTCCAGCGGGAAAAAGAGAATTCAGACGTGGTGCCGCTTGGGCAAAAATAGAATTCGGAGCGGACATTGTTACAAGTAGCAGTACGAGCAGCAACGGTTTCCAACTCCATCTTGCTCGCGAATTGAGGTGTTGATTTAGACATGAAAGCGTATATTTTTTTTTGACGCGCATCATAATTTACCTCCAAAGTAGCTTTCAACATTCAGTTATCGGCTGCCAGTTTAAGGGCATTTTTCATGACCGAAAACCGATTAAGAACGGCTAAAATCGGTAGAATTCGGGCATTCGTTCCTACAAAAACAGCATTAGAATTCGTGGATCAATCTATTATTTCGGATATTCCAGATTCGCACTTTTCCGTCACGTCCACCTGCGGCGACAAGATTACCGTCAAGGTTTATCTGAACGGCATAGACCGGTTCTGGAGAGTCGTTAAAAGTTCGGCGTCGCCCACCAGTTTGGATATTCCATACAATCACTGATGTGTCGGCACTGCCAGAGACGATATATTCTTGGTTGTTCGCGATACCGCAATCAACACTATAAACGGGTCCTTGATGTCCGTTGAATTGTCGTACAAGTGTCCCACGTGTATTACCGTTATTGTCTTCTGTAATTCTCCAAGTTCGGACGACATTATCAGCGGCACCAGAAACAATAAGATTTTCTCGCGTTGCATAAGCAAGCGAATAAACTGCGTCATCGTTGCCATCAAGACTGACGAGGACTGCATTATCTTCAGGATTCCAAATCTTTAAGGTCTTATCTTCACTTCCGGTGACATAGTAGTCGCCGTTAGGGTGATATAAAGTGCAAAGTACCCTACCGACGTGCTGTGTTAACCATTTTGCCTGATCCCCTAATGGCATGCCATCATCAAGGTTCTCTAAGTCAATGACAGTACTATATTCGTCCATGCTTGCGGTGAGTAATTTTTTATGATCAGGACTGATAGCGATAGATTCAATGGTATCACCGTGTATCTCAAATGTTTTGATAAGTACTTCTGATTCCACATTCCATAAACGGATTTCACCGCTTCGGGCTGCCTCACCCCCACCTGCGTATAGCATTTTACCGTCCGGTGAGAACGTGATACATCGGACTCGACCGATGTGCGGTTCATAAGCATGAATCGTTTCTTGGGTCTCAAGATCCCAGAGTTCTACCCACTGGTATCTTCCAACGGCGAGTGTTTTTCCATCAGGACTAAATTTGAGTGCCCAGATAGGAGATAGGATCTTTTCATTCTTCTGTCCCGGTTCATCTGCGTTTATTATGTTTCCAAAAAGTATAATAAAGGTAAAGGTTGATAGGACAACAAGTATGGTGTATATGCGGTTTTTCATAATCTCAATTGTATGTAATGAGGGTGGGACATTATTGATGAGAGAATTGTAGAAATGTTGTAGAGGCGCACCTTGCAATAGAACGCACATTAACCTGCTACTACAGGTCACCTTATCCCCAATTAACTTAATGTCTCAACCTCAGTTAGCAGCAGATAACATAAGGCCAACGTTAGACAGCTGACCTTATGTTACATTAGATAACAGCATGTTTTTCTGCTTAAGTCAAGACACCTCGGATTGGTTGTCCGCCCCGTGAAAGGACAATACGGACACCATCAGGTGATTCAATGCTCGTATTATAATCAATACCGAGACTCTGATAGATAGTAGCAGACAAGTCTTCGGGTCGGACGGGTGTTTCGGCAGGTTCCATTCCAAATGGATCGGATGCGCCGACAACCTGTCCACCTTTAACGCCGCCACCAGCTAACATGATAGAGAAGACACGTGGGTGGTGATCACGTCCACCGTTTCGGTTGATGACAGGTGTTCTTCCGAATTCACCCATAGTGACGACGAGAGTGCTTTCAAGCAGTCCCCGTTGTGAAAGGTCACTAATCAGGGTTGCCACTGTCTGGTCAAAGCTTCTGAGTTTGCCTGGCAGAGATGAGAAGATGTTGTTGTGATTGTCCCAACCGCCATTGCTGACAGTGACAAAATTGACACCAGCTTCAACAAGCCTGCGTGCAAGGAGGCAGCTTTGTCCGAATGTATCACGTCGGTATGCGTCGCGCATATTCTTAGGTTCTTTTGACAGGTCGAATGCGGCGCGTGCGTCTTCTGAACTCATGAGGTTGTAGGCTGCATTGTAGAAATTATCCATGGCTTCAACCCTTGGATTCCCTGCCTCGTATTTTTTGAAGGCGTTATCCACGGCTGCCCGTAGGTCCTTTCTGTTTTCAACCCGTTCATAAGAGACACCATTCGGTGGTTCTAAATCGCGGACTTTGAAATTATTACTTGCTGGATTGCCATCTGGTGAAAACGGATCCAGTGATGCGCCTAAGAAACCACCACCAGCATAAGCCACTGGTGAGGGGATTGCAATGTAAGGCGGTAACGCGCTACGTTGTTCATTGAGTTTTGCGACAACAGCACCATGTCCAGGAACGGCAAAACCAGGCAATGGTTGATAACCTGTGATCATATAATGTGTTCCACGTTCATGAGCACCTTCGGGAGAAGTCATTGAACGGATGACACACATTTTATCTGCATGTTGTGCAAGTTTCGGCATGTGTTCACTGATTTGAACACCGTCAGCGTTTGTGGATATCGGTTTGAACAAACCACGGATCTCTTCTGGTGCATTGGGTTTGAGGTCCCACATATCAAGGTGGCTCGGACCGCCGCCTAACCATACCAAAATAACTGATTTTGCGGTAGCGGGTTTAGCTGTCGCTTTTGCTACAGCTTTTAGACGGAAAAAGTCCGTAAGACCAAAACCAAATAACCCTAAGACACCAGCCTTAATCAGATCTCTACGATAAAATCCTTCGCAGTCTGTTTTTGTGCAGTCTTTTTGGGACATAGTTGTTCTCCTAAAGTTTGGTTAGTTGTTCTCTCATAGTTCTGATGCGTGTGTTAACAACACACATTTATGAGATTAGTTCTGATAAATTCCTATTTGTTCGGTAAACTTACCGGCATAAGGACGAGTTGAACTTTCTTTTTTTACAACATTTTTGCATATTACATCGGAGGGTTTTACCTTGGTAATAATGCGAGTTTCGGAGCGGAAAACCTTCCTAACCGCACTTCACGATGAGAATTTAGTTTAATTATATCTTATTAAAATCCCTATGTCAAGGGGAAAATACAAAAATGCACAAAAATTGCCTTGTTTTATGGCAGTTTATGTAATTACGCAAATTATTTTGTAAAATTGGGTGAATTTTCGGTTTAGGAGTTTGTAAAGGGACAAGGTTAGGTAACGTTGTCAACTACATACCTTGTCCCTTGTTTTTGAAAAAGCACTTACAACCATTCATAATCAACTTCTACTTCGTCCCACTGATCAATTTTTGCTATTCCGCGAAGGTGGACACCGCTCCAAGTTGGATTTCCGTGCAGGCGTGCTGCACCTTTTGAAATCTGTTTAGATATTCCACCACGATAGGAATTTTTTAACTTTTTACTGCCCCACCACCATTTGCCTTTGGCTTTCGCTTTTATATAATAATCACCTTTTGTGATTATTCCAGAAACGTCTTTCACTGCAAAAACTCTTGCGTATGCAGTTCCACCTGTCGCAAAACGCACTCCGTTTTTGCCGCTATAAAGTTGTTTTTGTAACCAAGAATAAGCTACAATCTTTCCGTTATTTTGTGCGTCAACGGATTTTTCGAAAATGCTCCAATACTTCCACTCATATCCTGGTTCAACACCTTTTGCATCAGCTTGGTTTGCCGCGTCACCTTTAATTATGTTTGGGCCAGGGTCGGCTGCTTGGTGGGCTTAACGTTAAAGAAACTTATTGTGAGTGCTAAAACGCATGAAAGTGCTAAAATACATGTGATTGCTAATCTTTTTTGACTTAACATAGTTTCCTCTTTCTTATTTAGAGAGGTCTAAAAATTCATACGGATTTATACCTGCATCATCAACATCAATCAGTTTATATCCTGAGGGGATTTTCCCGTCAAGGAGAGATGTTAGAACATCAGGATTTATTGATGGGGGGCTGGTTGCTTCCGTGATTTTTGTTTCGTCTTCACCTGTTAACACGTTGAATTCAGTTTCGTATTTTACATAGATAACATCATCGTAATTAGGGTATACCTTACCTGTTTCTCCGCAGATCCAACCTCCAACGTGCCTGTCGCCGTCATTCCAAAGTTTTACAAGGACTCTACCGAGCAGTTCTTGTTGCACGCTTTGGGTTTCATCAAAAGTTCCGATCAGTGTTCCCTCTGGTACTTTTGGGTAAGCACCAAATCCATGTGGGGACATGCCTGTAGATTCAGGTTCGGTTTGTATATCTGAAATCATGTCGTTATCTTGTGTTGGCATGGTTGGTTTGTTATCTTGTTTTGGGCTTTCATTAGTTGTAGGTTCGTTTTCAGTTGTGGGTTCGTTATCCAGTGTTGTAGTTGTTGATGTGTTCTCTACTTTTGTTGTTTCCGTAGTGTTGGGGGTTACTTCTGTTGATTGTTGTTTAGTTGACATTTTTGGGAATGATGCTAATAGCTTTTCAATAGCCGCTAATTCTAATTCATTTTTTATCATCTTAAATGTTGCAGCAGCGATTACAAGGAAAAAGATTATACCTAATCCCCAATAAATTTTACTTTTCATAACGAAGCTCCTTATTTTATATTAACCAGAACTTACGACGAAGCTCCTTATTTTATATTAACCAGAACTTACGCATTTCCTCTTACAAAGTCCCCTTGATAAGGGGAGTAAAAAGACTAAAAAACACCGAAATATCGTACTATTTTACCCCTTCAGGCAAGGGGAATACATCCTGAATAACAAGAGTTATGTTGATATTACGTTAACTTTGCGGGGTTGGTGCGCGTTATATTGCACGTTCACCCCCCATAGTAATCCAATGTAAAATATGTTGCAGATTCAGGGTTCCGAAGGGGACTATTCAACTAATCTAAAAGTGTCGGATCCATGCATTTTGCCGATGCTCAGATCCATTGCATTTGGAATTCGGTTTGTGTGCTTGGGATTGAAAACCTTACCATGTCCTAAATCCCTTATATTTATGCTAAACCGAATGTTGTATTCTTAAACTAATGTCACTAATTATTATAACATAGGTTTCCAAAATGTCAAGTTAAAAATTATGTCGGTGTGTATAACGTTTTTGTCACTTGTCTGAACCAGGGTTTTCAGGATTATCAGATTTTCAAATCAAGAAATCAACGGTGTGAATCATGGCGAATCATGTGGAATACCACACGCGTATTCTACCAAGCGCATTCGCCCAATGGCATTCCCCGGGATTATGATTTTGAGGTATTACGTACTATTCATAAGTTGGCATAAATCTGTATCAAAAACTATTGATGAGGTAATCCTGGTAATCTGGAAATCCTGAAAATCCTGGTTCAGACAGGATCGCGGAAGGCGCGGAGGACACGGAAGACGCGGAAAGATACCCACAATAAACCGTCTTGATAAGGATAATAGTTATTCTAAGCAAAAATTATGATGCAGCGATCTTTTCTGCGTCCTCCGCGCCTTCCGAAAAATCCGGGGAATTCCGTAAGGCATACATACCGTTGATTTGGTGATTTAGACAAAAAGAGTGACAAAAATTTTACACATCCAACAAGCATCTAATCAGTTGACATATAAGTAGCAGCTATTCTTCAGTTTGGCTTGCTTCTACAAATGCTCCAACACGACATACCCGTTTGTAAGCGCAGTAATTGCATGGTGCGTTAATCTCTTTAGGTTTGAGAGGTGTGTCCCCCTCATCTTCCGATTCTACATAAGTATCAACACGGTTGATAAGGGGGAATATACCGTTTGTAATACTATCAACATACTGCTCAACATAACCATTGACGCGTTCAAGGAGTGTGCTAAAAGTTGTATCTTCTAATAATTGACCACTTTTACCCGCTTTTTTCCACTCTTGACCGTTGTAAGTTCCATAAGCAATGTCATTTAATGCTTCTGCACCGATGCCGAGTTCAACTGTGCATTCGTCCAGTCTAATTTTGTGATAGAGTCCTGCCGCGGTTTCTAAGCCAGAGTAACCATTCTGTTCAAGCAATTGGCTTGCGATTTGTAGATAGATGGGGAGTTGCAGACTCCGCCCCTCAAGTATATCTTGTTTTCTCACTGTTGAACTGCCGGTTTTATAATCAACGATATTAAAACTGCCTTTACCGATGTCTATACGATCAATTCTACCTTGTATTTTTACGCTACCTATTGGTAACGGTTCAGGGCAGGTCAATTTAGGATCCCCTGGTTGATCTGTATGCCCAATATTAACTTCAAAGAAGTGCGGAATAACAGGAAATTCATAAGTGCGTTCTGCCTCAAGCCAATTATGTAGTGCAGTCTGTAATTTTTCTATTTCTATTTTCCAAAAAAGATTGTTTTCGTTAATTTCCTTGCGTTCATTGCGTTTTTCTTCAGATACGCGATTTAGAATTGCATCTAATTGCTGTTTTGCCTGTTCAAAGCTGTCATCACTACATTGTCTAATGGGTAAACCTTCATTTTCCCTACGTTCCATATAGAATCTGCAAAGAATTTTATGTACTAAATCTCCTTTCTCAAGACTTGATGGTTCCACTTCTTCCTCTTCCTCTTTCGGTTTGGATTTCAGTACTTTGGAGGTAAAGTACTGAAATGGGCATTTCGCGTAAGTTTCCAAATCCGTCACTGAATAAGGTTGATTCCGTAAATTATCCAAAACGGAATGGCTCTGAGAAGAGAGTTCTTCTTTTGTCAATATTCCTTCATACGCTAATTTGTCGTGTGTTTCTTCGCGACTCTTTTCTACTTTAACGACATGATTTATGAGGTGTTGCATATCTGTGACATCGGATGGGAATTTCACATCAGAAGGTTCATCTACTTTCCACACATATTCACCGTAAGCACTAAGGAAACCGGGAACGCTTCTCTCTGTAGGGTTAGCAATTTCATCCTTTCCGATTTTCGTGATTGCTTCTAATTGCGTTAGGAATAAGGATGGGATGAGTTCCGCTACATTTTCGCGTTTTGGCATAAGGAGATATAACCGTGTGCTAAAGGACTTTAGCACACGATAAAAAAGGAAACGATTATCGTGCAATAATTCGTCTTCAGTGCGATAGGGTGTGTCTGGGAGTAATGGGTCGGGACGATAATGTGGCGGGAATCCACCATCTACAAAATCTCCTAAAAAGACGATTCTATACTCCGAACTTCTGAGTTCTCCGAGGGTGGCAATTTTGACTGCTCCTGCTTTTGTCTGTGCCCTATTTTGATAGTGTGTGTGCCTTGCCATGTAGGTGAGTTGTCTTACATATTCATTCAGATTGTGATGTCTATTATTCTCAGATTTAAGGACAGCACACAGTTCTTTGACAATCCTTCTGAATTGCTGCAATGTGTTTATTTCATTCTCAGCAATTTCGGTATTCTTTCGTAGCATTGGGTTTAGAATACGCTGAAGAACTTCACCCGTTTTTAGCAGTTCTTCAACATATTCCTGAAAATCATCAGGATGTAAGTTTTGATTAGTTGGTGGAGTATCAACATCTTCAAAATAGATATTGCCTAAAGGTTGTCGGTTTGGTGAAAGTCGAGAAAAGATCTCTTTGACAACTTCTGATTTTGTTAGCGGGATACTTTCTGCAAGTGAGTATGGTATTCCAAAAGCAGGAAAAATCTCTGCAATTCGCTGTTGATAATTGCTGATATTGTAGAACGTTACACAGATTTCACTCAATTGACACTTACCTTCTGACACATGTTTATGAATTAGGTGTGCAATTTGCTCTATTTCTTCAGTCCGATTAGATGGTTTTAAAATTCTAATTTGATCCGTTAGGTCAATTTGGTTGTTTGTAGCAGGCATAGTTTGGAACAGGTTTTTTGCGAAATGGTTGTGAGTGTCAGAATCGCGCTCATAATCGGAATCAATGGAAACTCCTACCTCTTCAAATTCTCTGACAAGGTCAGTGATATTCTTATAGAGGTGTTCATTTTCTGGAAAACAGTCCGTGCGGAACCACATCTCTAAATCAGGTATTCCAGCAATACCTTTCAAGAGTTTGATGTCAGCTTTTGTCAGCACTGTAAAACCCTCCACAACAACAAGGTCCGTTTGGGGAAATACACTGTTAAAGTAGTCATGTTCAAAGTTGTTTGCAAGGTAGAGATGTTTGCCTCTGTCATCTATCCAATGTTCGTGAAGTTTATCCTCATATTTGGTATAGATATGAGATAGTTCAGTCTTAGTGGGTGTATTTGCCTCAATGTTTTGAGCAGCCTCTCCACGTTCTTTGAGGTTATTTATAGTGTCAGTGATGAGAGAGAGTGTGCTATCGGGGACAGCAACATCGGGATTTGGACGAAATGCATTATATGTGTAGGAATTGGGACTATCTAAGTTTGAATTAACTATTTCGTGCAGCCAAAGGCTTTGGATTCCTGATGATATATGTGCTCGTTGAGGACGAACTTGGTTGTATAACCTTTGGACAAAGTTCTCAATGTCATATACCTGCATATTGGCGACAGCACGGTTTGGATGATATGCAATCAACTCGCGTTGTCGCTTTAAGCGTGCAGCATCGTTAGGCACAATGATAACACAGGTTTCTGCCTTATCGTCACGAATACGCGTTTTGATGGTGTTTTCTATATCATGCATCTTGGGAAATTACAGCGGTTTTTGTCACCGAACTTTTGTGCCAAGTGGTACTTCTGTTTCAGGCGTTGCTAAGACGACAGAATCACCACTTGCCGCGAGAATCATACCTTGTGATTCAACATTACGGATCGTCGCGGGTTCTAAATTTACAACGACGATGACCTGTTTGCCGATTAGGATATCCGGTTTATAGTGTTCTGCTATGCCTGCGACTACTTGTCGTTTCTCCGTCCCGAGGTCAACCTGTAGTTTGAGAAGACGATCAGCACCTTCAATTGGCTCAGCAGAGATAACGTTACCGACCTGTAAATCCAATTTCTGGAAATCAGCAAAGGAGATAAGATCAGTCGTTTTCTTGTCTGACTTCTGTTTAGGTTTAACTGCATCTGATTTCGGAGCTTTTTCTTTTTTTAGATCAACACGCGGGAAGATAGGTTCGCCTTTGCTAACCTTCAGGGCAGCAGGTAAACGTCCCCACTCTGCGACGGTATCAAATTCGGTCAAACCGATCTGTTTCTGTATCTTCTCTGCAGTATCCGGTATAAAAGGTGATACCAGCACAGAGATGAATCGTAGTGCTTCTAAACTATTGTAAAGGATAGTTCCCATTCTCGGTTTTGTTTCTGGTTTAGTCAGTGTCCAGACTTCAGTTTGTTGGATATAACGGTTGACGCGCCGCACAAATTCCCATATCGTTTCCAATGCAGTGTCAAAAGCCAACGTCTCCATTTGCGCGTCCAATTGATCCACCGTGGTTTGTGCCATCCCCTTGATTTCTTCGTCAATGTCATCGGGTGTTGTGGGGACAGGTATTTCATCAAAGTTCTTGTTCACCAATCCGAGGACACGGTTGAGCAAATTGCCCAGATCGTTTGCGAGATCAGCGTTATAACGTGCATGCAAACGTGCAGGACGATAGTCACCATCATTCCCGAAACTAAATTCACGTAGAAGGTAATAACGAAACGCATCAACACCATAAGTGCCGATATCCCCATCCATATCAATAAAGATGCCCCGTGTTTTGCTCAACGCTTCGCCATCCTTCGTCAACCAACCGTGTGCGACAATCTGTTTGGGAAGTGGTAGGTTCGCTGCCATCAACATCGCGGGCCAAAGCAGCGCGTGAAAACGGGTGATCTCCTTTGCCATCATGTGTACATCAGCAGGCCAAAATTTATGATACCTTTCGCTATCGGCATCATAACCCAATGCGGTTATATAGTTCGGAAGTGCATCTATCCAGACATAAGCAATGTGTTCGGGGTCAAACGGTAAAGGTATTCCCCACGAGACAGAGGAACGTGAAATGCTTGTATCTTCTAATCCTGATTCCAACACGTTTAAGAGCTCATTCCTTCGGCTTTCAGGATACACAAAATCGGGATTTTCATTGTAATGTTGTATCAAACGGTCCTGATACTTGGAGAGACGAAAAAAATAGTTTTCCTCTTTCACCCATTCTAACGGCAATTTATGAATCGGACAAATTTTATCATCGGCTAACTCTTTCTCTGGGAAAAAACGTTCGCATGGACGACAGTAATACCCTTCATAAGGTGCTTTGTAGACATCTCCGCTCTCATATAGGGCAGTAAGAAACTTTTTTATGCCGCGTTTGTGGAGTTCGCTTGTTGTTCGGAGAAAGATGTCATTTGATATATTTAATCGTTCCCACAATTTAGTGAAAATTGGTGCTAACTTGTCGCAAAATGCTTGTGGCGAAAGACCTTCGGTTTCAGCTGTCTTATCAATGTTTGCCCCGTGTTCATCAACGCCAGTTAGAAAAAATACTTCATTACCTTTGATGCGGTGATAACGGGCTAATGCATCAGCAGCGATGGTCGTGTAGGCGTGTCCCGCATGGGGTTCACCATTGGCGTAATAGATAGGAGTAGTAACGTAAAATGTTTTCATATATTTAATTTTTCTGTGAATCTTCCATTCTTTTTTGTGTAATTCTCACATAATTATCGTCTATATCACAACCGGAAAAGTGTCTAAAATTTCTCAATGCTGCAACGCCGGTCGTGCCAGATCCAACGAATGGGTCTATAACAAGATCCCCTTGGTTGCTATGTTTACGGGCTAAATCCTCAAACAATAACAACGGTTTTTGTGTCGGATGTTGTCTTTTACCTTTGTGTCGAGGTATCGGATACTCATAGATACCAGAGTCATACTGACTATTGAAAGTAGGTTTGCCAACTTTGACACCGACAACAGCCATTTCTCGACTATTAGAGAGATAGGTTGCACGCATATTTAATGGTACAGGATTAGTCTTTTGCCATATAATCTGACGGAGCATTTTGAAACCTGCCGATTCCATTGCATCCTTCACCTTACCTATTTTCCAAAGGTCATACCAGACAATAGCAGTACCGCCTCGGCGTAAGGATTGATAAAACACCTTTGCCATAGCGTCAAGATTTATCTCAACATGATCCCAGGGACCAAAGTCCATGCTAACAGCAAATCTCTTTACACCGTTCACAACATCCGAAAATCCAGTTTTCTTGCTGATACAGTATGGGGGATCCGTCAAGATAAGATCCACTGATCCTGTAGGCAATGAAGCCATAAATTCTTGATAATCAGCTACCTTGACGGTAAAATCTGTAAACAACATAGTTGGCTTCCTTTTGATTCAGAAACACCTGCACATCTTTAGAAACTCTAAAAAATATGAGTTCACGATAGTTGTATCTGTTGCACGTCTCCACTACATAGAATAGCGTATATCCGACAATATCACCCGACTGTCGTCGGTGTATCAATATGTTCAAGGACCCATTCTCGAATAAGATTGACAGGTGAAGTATCACGCGTCTTGGCAAGTATCATCAGAGCTTCCAACTCTTTAGGTTGCAAGGGGACGATCAACTCGGTTAGGAGTTCAAAGATAGGTTCATCCACTTCTTCAAGTTCATTCTCAAAATCGGTTAAGTCATGCGTGTCCCAAAAATGTGCAAGTTCTTGAATTGAGTCTGTCTGTGGCATTCTTGTACGGTTCATCAATTCCTCTTGGGTATGTGATACAAAACAATTCAAATTTTATCCTAACGAAGTCTGTTTGTCAAGGGTTTCTTGGAAGGATTCAGGATACATCTGACACGCTAAGTTGCTCCTACATAGATATAATATGTTCAACCCAACTTACATGTTTCGTATTACCGAATACAAAAATATTGTTAGCACGATTAACTGATTCCGAGTCAATCTATTCAGGTGTATCCTCCGAAACCCAGTCCTCTGTAGATTCAGCGAATTCTTTTGACAGTTCTTCAGAAACCGTTTGTTCAAGAACTTCAATTATATCTTGTCGAAATTTTTCCCAATCTTGACCACGTCGTGTGAAGCGGTACATATCCGAAAATTCAATAAACATGGTATCATTCGGTTCAGACATTGATTCTAAATAACGTTTAACTTCCATTTGTTCTCCTCATAAGGTTATGTTGCTTTCATCCATTCATGGATTTCCCAATCTGTTTCAAGTGCAAGTTTACGCAACGCTTTGCTGGGGTTCACCGCTATCGGATTACCAACACAATCTAACATCGGCAGATCGGACTTGCTATCGCTATAAGCATAGCAGACATCAAGAGATATACCTGCTTGTTTAGCAAATTTTTTCATAGCAATTGCTTTTTGTTCACCGATAAGCGGTTCAGTTGTGAGTTCTCCTGTGAACTTTCCAGCATGCTCCGAAAGTTTGGCAGCTAAAACAGCATCTACACCGAAATGTTCCGCGATAGGACGCACAATAAAATCTAACGAACCTGTCAATAGCACGACATAGTCACCTTGTGCCTTGTGTTCCTCTATCTGCGAAATGGCTTCGGGAAAGATTTTCTGGCTGAGATAGTTTGCAAACATATCAGATGCTAACGTTTTTACTTGTGTTGCATCCATCCCACGATAATTCCGATAGAAAACCTGATTAAATCGTACCCTGCTAATCTTGTCAAGAATTAGGTAGTATACGATCTTCGGGAGAAACCCGATGATCCAGAAAAGTTTCTGAATAGAAAACATTGAGGAGGTTCGCAACCATAAGTAGCAATGCACAATCGTTGAACTCAACAACGTCCCGTCTACATCAAAAAAGGCGATGGCTTTTTTTTGAAACGTTTCCATCTTATTTCCTAACCGAGTGTCTCACCGAGTCTTGCGACACGACTTTCAAGTTCTGTCAAGAATTTCTGATAGATATCCGAGTTCTCTGTGATGTCCCCCGGATTCTGTGATACTTCAAAAAGAAGCGGTTCCCCAAAAACAATCTGAATTGGGTGTTTTTTCGGGATACCTTGTCCTTTCGGAAGGACTTCATAAGCTCCTTTAATATACGTAGGAATGATCGGAACTTGCTTCCCATAGATCAGCAAACTAAGTATCCCAGGTTTGAAAGGCTGCAGTTTTCCATCAAGTGATCGCGTGCCTTCCGGAAAAATCAGTAAACCGTTATTTTGTTCTGTCACTTCATTAGCCATTCGTAAATCCTGTAGAAACTGTGTGAAATTACCATCACGTTCAATCGGTAGTGCATTGAGGCAGTTGTGCGCGAACCAACCTTGAATCTTATTACCGAACCAGTAATCCCTTGCAGCGAGCGTCCACAGGCGATGTGAATCATGTCCCAGCGCGGTTATCACTGTCAATGTGTCTAAATGACTCGTGTGGTTCGGTGTAATAATATAAGGTTTATCCTGAGGAATATTTTCTATACCGAAACATTCAAACGAAAAGCGGTGACGGTATAAGCTGCGGACACAAGCGCGAAGTGCACGTGCATACCAATGCGGTTTTTCACGCAACTGTAACGGTTTTACTGTCGTCGTTGTTTCCACACGCTCCGATTTCTCAAAAGTCTGCGATAACTCAACGACATCTTTGACTGTCTGCAAATTAGCAAGCATTGAGTCAGGAATTGTGTGACCAAGTCGTGATTCAAGTAGCATGAGTAAATCAAGTCGTGTCAGTGAATCAAGTCCGAGGTCTATGTCCAAATTACTATCAAGATAAATCTTGTTCACAGGCATACGTGCTAATTTTGCAAGCGGTTGTAAAATATCTTCTAGTATGTTTTCAGTTGGTCGTGCGTCAGATTTTTCGTTTTGCTGTTTAGCTTCATCTGCCAATAAGGTTTGTTCGTTAGCAAGAAATTCAACTAATTGTTCTTTGACTCGTACTCTATCAATTTCCCCATCTTCGGTCTTTGGCAAAGATTCTGGAAACAGATGCGATTTATGAAATTGCTGGTAACTCGGTAGCTGCTTTGCGACACTCTGTAGGTGACTATGGATTTCTGCTTCAGTCGTTTCATCGTTTTTTGTTGAGACAATCACTGCATGGATTGCAGTGTCAGAACCGTCTTCGTCAGGGATACCAACGACACACATTTCAGCAATTGCAGGACTATTCTGATAGAGTGCCTCCATTTCAACGGGGTAGATGTTTTTGCCAGAGGCAGGTACGATGATGTCCTTACAATGTCCAGTGATATAGAGATAACCGTCATCATCAATATACCCAAGATCACCTGTGTACAGCCATCCGTCACGAATTGCTTTCTCCGTAGCATTTTGATTATTATAGTACCCTTTCATATTACTGGGACCTTTAGCAATTATTTCACCGATACCGTCACTATCTGGATCTACGATCTGAAATTCCACACCTTCCACTGGGGGACCAACGGATCCGCGTTTACTGTTCTGATATGGATTGACACTAAGAACTGGAGCCGTTTCGGTCATTCCGTAACCTTGATAAAGTGTCAAACCCAATTTTTTGAAACCATCATATATTGCATCACCGAGCGCAGCCCCACCACTGACAAGGACTCGAATGTGTCCGCCCATAATCACTTGTGCTTTTTCTGCCAAAGTTTCTCCCGGTGTGTCATCACGCAATGCCTGTCGTTCAATGGTGCTTTGCAGCATCTGAAAAAGCCGTGGCACACTGATAAATGCGGTCGTTTTATCCTCACGCATCGTTCTTAGAAGTGTTGTCGGACGAAATGCGTTAACAAAAGTTGCAGTGGTGCCGCTATAGAGTGCCATCAACAGGCTGCATGAAAAGCTAAGTGCATGATATAGGGGTAATGCAGACAAGATACGTTCCTCGTCTGTTGGTGGTAGTGCTTTTGCGACTGCTTTTACGTTGGAGATGAACCCCCCATGCGTTAGCATTGCACCTTTCGCATCTACTGTCGTTCCCATTGTGAAAATAATAGATGCCACGGTATCAGGTTTAACCTCTACATCCGGAAAATCTGATGGGATGTCTTTAATTGCATCTGCGTTTTCATGGAATTGATTTATATTTTGCACAAGTAAATTAGTTTCAGCCAATTCTGTACCTGACTGAGTTAATACATAATCAGATGCAAGGATTGCTTTCGCATCGGTGAATTTAGTTATGGCAAGGATTTCTTGTGTTGGTGTTTGTGCGTCAAGGGGTACAACTGCACAACCAATTTGTGAGACTGCAAGGTAAGCAATGCACCATTCCGGTTGATTTTCCGATACCAACACAACCCGATTCCCTTCACGTATGCCACTCTTCCATAATTGGAATGCTGCTTGCCGTGAACGGGTATAGGTTTCAGCGTAGGTATATCGCTCCCATTCTCCTTCGGTAACCATCTGGAGTGCAATTTTATCGGGAATCCGTTTTGCCTGAATCTCTATTAAATCTACTACTGTTTTAGGTGAAATACTATCAATCGGGTTAGGGGCGGGATCAGGCAGTTCGTCTACCTCCTCTTTCTGTTCTTCTGTATTCGCTGTTCTATCTTCGAGTTTTAACACATGTCGTTTGATGCCGGGAATGTGTATCTCTTGAAAATATTGCTGCCACTGAATTTGCGATACATCAAAGCAAAAATGTTTCTGTTCATCAGGAGAGAGAGAGTCATAAAGTGCCTGCATCTTATCTGTTTCAAATTCAAAGTTCGTTCGCGTGTAAGGGGCGTAAATCCGAATGTAATGGAGAAGTGCTTTTATACCACTCTGTTTGATTGCCAATCTTCGTCGGTGGCGTTTCGCTGATTTTAGAGGTAGCATTGTAAGGACTCTAATTGCTCGATCAAGCATCCGCATCTTAGCTTCTACCTTCTTTTGAAAATTCTCTAAACTAGGAAATGTCCAGACTGGTACTGCAATGGGTTTTCCATTTTCCAGCATCGGATGTTCAGTAAAATACCCTGAAGTTGCGTCCACAATACCGCGAAAATACAACGGGTTCTGTGTGCCTGTTGCCACATGATAAACTTCAATTCCACCCCTTTTTGCTATTGCCTCGGCAGCGGCTAACATTGCATTTACAACAAAATCAACAGGTATAATATCTAATATAATGTCAGGATTTGCGGGAAAGTCAGGGATACGTCCTTTCGCGAAACCGACAATCAACGGTTCAGACATACGATACTTTCCGAGCCAGCCAGGATGTGGTTCGGCAAAACTACTTTCTATAATGGATGGACGAATAATTGCAGTGGGTAGGTCACCTCGCATCTCCATCACAACTTGCTCTGCAAGGAATTTCATATATGTATAAGTATCGTTCCAGCCGCGCGATCGCGCATGTTGAAGTCCTGCCTCAACAAGTTGAGTTTCAAGCCATTCTGCTTTAACTTCTTCAGTAAGAGTTTCAACTGTTTTCCTGCTGGAGCGTTTGTCTGCGTCTAACTGTTTCTGTGCAATTTGCTGAAAGTGGGTATTTTCTTCTGGTGTGTCTGCTTCTTCTCTAATAGATTGACTTAATTTAAGGAGATAGTCAATTTCATCCGAGAGTGTTGCGGGGATCGTGTTTTCGTTTTTTTCGTTATGTTGTTGTGCAAACTGCTCATAAGGTGGGGGCAGTTCTTCTGGAACATGTCCCGGTTTATCCCCACAAACATAGGCAGTAGAAACATGCAAAAAAATGACTTTGGAACACCCTTTCGCAAACGTCACCACATGTTTGGCAGCAAGCGCGTTCCCTTTTAGTGAAGCATCAAAAGGCGGGTCAAAATCAACAAGCCCCGCAATGTTAATAAATACGTCTATTTCACCTTGGAGGCGATCATAGTCTGCATCGCTAAATCCGAGACGTTCATCTGTAAGTTCTCCTTCAATAGCAGTAACTTTCTCCTTCGTCCACTCCTCAAACTTCGCACCGTGCGACTGGCGCAACTTCCCAAAAACATCAGAGGTTAACAACTCCTTTTCAAAACGTTCTTGTGCAGAAGTGACTTTACCATTGGAATCAATCCGACTTCTAATAAGGAGATAAATTTGCTGTACGTCGGGGAGAGAAGTTAATATCTTCGCAACCATCGGTTGCCCAAGGAAGGCGGTTCCACCTGTAATCAGTAAGACCTTCCCACGAAAAAAATCGGTTATTGACATAATTTCCTTTGTTGATTTCACCGATAGGACAATAAAACACGTCTGCTTTGTTTGTTCACATCGTATGTAATTTTATGGAAGTCTTTTAAGTACTGAAATACTTTAACATGTTCAGAATAAAAAGTCAAGATTATTATGAATTTGCGAATTGAAAATATATTTGCTTTTCGGTTGGAGATATGTTATTATTAAGGTATGGATAAAGTGGGGGATTAGCTCAGTTGGGAGAGCACTTGCATGGCATGCAAGGGGTCACCAGTTCAAGTCTGGTATCCTCCACCATTTTTATTGCAAAGTTGCGTCATTTGGTTGTTTAGCAATGTTGAACCATCACTATAATACCGTTATCGTCCCTCATTTTTCAGACAAGCTCACCCACCTCACCCAATCCCGAAAATCCTGATTCAACCATTTTCTTTTGACCTCTACCCGAAACCTGTTATCACACCCTACATGCCACAACTCAACCTAAAACCGAACCATAAATCGATACGCGACTACTACACCGCGTTACAGCAATACGAACAACAATGACATCACACATCTGTTATAACACATCAACTCAGTATAACCCTCACACAGCGTCCTATGCCTGACAAAACATAAAAAATCCCGATTGCTTCACACATCCTTGAAGCATTTGATGTCGCAGGAAAAGTGGTGACAACAGATGCGCTTCTTACACAACGCAAGTTCTGTCAAGACTTATGTGATGCAGATGTGGATTATGCCATGTCTGTCAAAGAGAACCAACACAAACTTTTAGAAGATATTCACAAGGTATTTGAATCCGGGACCTCTATTTTGCTGCAAGACCTAAAGAAATATTGGTACTTTTAGGAGCAATACCGACAATTGAATGTCGCTGTAATAACAAAATTATTAATGTTGACAAATTTTGTCATTTATTATAAAATTCTATAACGAACCTACTTGAGAATAAAAAAGTGGTAATTTTTTAAACTTAATCGTAGTATACACGAAAGGGGAAATGGTTATGGGTATTTTGGAAATGTACGCAATCATTAAGGGTATTCTTGAAACCTCAATGGGCTTGGCAGGTTTCGTTGATAAAATTATGGATCGTACACAAAATGATCCGGAACTTTTAAATGTTGCAGAGCAAGATGAGGGGAAGGTTGTCTCTAAAGCTCTACACAGATTACAAAAGGGAGATGGTACTGCTCCCCGAATTGTTTTAGTTGGGGAAACATCAACTGGAAAATCTGCGTTAATCAATAATCACTGAATCAAGTTAGCAAGATTGACAGATGTTCATTTGTTGTTACCGAAATAAGCAATCCTCTGGCAATGATTATGTTAATGAGCGGGGATAATCCACAGGAGATTGAGATTTATGTAATAATACTTATTACAATTCTTTGCAACCACTATTCTGTTGACGAAGAGACTTGGATGGATTTGCATGGGGACGGTTTAGAAATCGCTGATAAAGTCAGAGAAAATACCGGAATCAAGCGGACAACAGTGGAGCGTGCCCCAAGTGGTCTCTGGGAGCATATCATATCATGGTTTGGTGTAACTTTTTACGACAAGCGTGTAAAATATCGCAGGTTTGGGGTTAAAGGACTCTCGGAACTGTTGCCAATCTTCTATGAACTTATCCATGAGTTTGAAGAGCTTGAAACCCCAGTGTTAAACTACAAATCAATTAAAAAAAGGTTCTGTCACGGCAATCGGTTTTAAATCCCTTGGTGAAAACTAAGGATACGGAAAAATTAGCACTTCAGATTAACGATTTACTAAAATCACTGTTGCGGCTTTAAGAAATTTGCATGATGGTGATTTGAGCTCATTAGACGGTTTAGAGTAGTATAAAGTGAAAAATCATTGTCATTAAACGATTGTGTCGCAGTGTTCCATCGTCCGCATCCGAGTCCAAATATGGAAAAAGGTGCGGTTAGGGACCTGCGTAGATTTCTTCAAAAGGCAGGAATTATACCATGCATCAAACACAAAGAATATATCGGAATTGTTGATTTCGATCCAGAAATAGACCTCTTTCACGGAACAGTAACAAATACACATGATGTAATCACGTTCTACGGTGCATCTGTAGCTGAACTTCGGAAGGAAATGCAGATACCTCTTGAAGTTTGTGAGGAACAAGGAAAAGTTCCGGAAAATACATGGACACAAATCACGCATTATCTGTTATACAAAAAAATAAACATTTGTGAAAAAATTAAAAACTGAATAACCCTAAGATGCCTGTAAAAAATCTTGACATTTTTTGATAAAAGCAGTTATAATATTTCTATGCCGTACTATGATGAAATTTTCAAGCATGTTACAGTGGAGTTCCCCCATCCGTTGGCAATGTTAGCATTGAAGCCATCGTTGACCTCAACCAACTCAAGCGAATAAACCTTAATGCTTCACTTGCAGTCTCTTTTCACGACTTCCGAGAGACCCTAAAGATATAAATACCATTTCTATTAAATTTTCTCTCATTACCGGCTGTTAGAAATGAAACGGAGAATGGAAATCCAAACTGGAAGTTTATGCTACTAAAAAGAGACATTATCAATTAGAAATGGTATAATTATTCAATCCGATAGGTATTCCGTCAACATAGGTGATGATAGAAAGGTATTGATAACTGAATGAATGTAATTGAGGCAATAACACGACGTCGCAGCCATCGTCATGAATATCAAGATCGGGCAATAGAAGAAAATGATCTGAGTATGTTAATTGAAGCTGCGCGTTGGGCACCGTCCCCCTTTAATGTTCAACCTTGGTCAATAATTTTTATACAAGAATCTGAAGGTAAAGACATCCTTGCAGATATGACAGAACAAGTTATCCTTGCGCAGTTCAAAGACACTCAGTTTTTGGAAGATAATAGTCAATGGATGCGAATAAATGAAGCGGAATGGCAAGAATATGGGGATGGTGTCCTTCTTACAGACCATGTCTCAATTCCTAAGTTTATAGAGAAATCCTCCGATGGTGTAACAGGTAAGATTTTAAAAGGAATGTTAAATAATAGGAAAGTTTTATCTATAATAGGTCATCTCGGGGGTGGCAAAGAACCAGCAAAAGAGATTGCTACTAAAGTCCGCGAAGCACCGTTATTAGTGATAGTTACAATGGATACCGAGTGCCGTCCACCCGGTGAAGGTGCAACCCGATGGATGCTATTAAGTATAGGGATGCTGGTACAAAATATGTTATTGACAGCAACTTCACTTGGTATTGGCGTGCAATTTGTCAGTGCTCCGTTAGAGCATGAAACAGATAGAGATAAAATACGACATCTATTTCATATTCCACATCATCATGAGGTGATCACACTCTTAAGGATGGGTTATGAAGATACGGAGAGCGGAAGTTCAGTTAGACTGAAACCGACAGAAATTGTGCATTACGAAAAGTTTCAGATTAAGAAAGAATAATCTTTAGAATATAAATTTGGTTTTTCTCAAAGATTTTCATATATTTCTTCATGATACGCAAACAGTGCAGGTGTGCCACCCGTATGCAGGAATATGACTATATCGTCTTTTTGGAATTTTCCCTGTTTGATATGATCAATTAGACATGCCATTGCTTTTGAAATATAAACGGGATCGAGTATTATACCTTCAGTTCTTGCCAATAGTTTTAGTGCAGCAACCCCTTCTGGTGTAAGATATCCATAACCTTCGCCAATATAATCATCCGTATTGAGAATATCTGTATCTACGATTTGAGTGTCAAGTTGTAAGATGGCTGCGGCGGAATTTGCAGCGTCCCGGATTCTATCCGTTTTCCCTTCCCAATGAATTGGTGCGATTGCATAAGGTTTTAGTTTCATACCCAATGCTTTCGTGCCGAGTACTAAACCTGCCTGTGTTCCGCCTACAGAGGAGGTATATATCCAGTCAGCGTCAATTCCAAGTTGTTTCTGTTGTTTGTGTAGTTCGGCGATGCACCAAGTGAAAGCTGCTGCTGCAAGAGCAGTTGAACGCGGTGATGCGACAACATAGGGTTTTAGTCCATCAGCATGTAGTTTCTTTGCCAGATTAAACTTGAATTCTTCTAATTCAGGACCGAATGGTATATCAACGATTTCAACATCAGCACCTGCTATGTGGTCTAAAAGTAGATTGCCTTGTACAATACTTTTGTGATCTTTTGCCAGACGTATATAGCAATTTAATCCGAGTTTACTATATGCAGCGGCAGCTTGTCTACAATGATTTGATTGCGATGCGGCCCCGTGAACGATTGTATCTGCATTTTGAGCTACGGCTTCGCCAATCGTAAAAGTCAATTGTCTAACTTTGTTTCCACCGATTGCTAATCCGGAACAATCTTCACGTTTTATGAAAATACGGGGACCGCCAAGTGCTTGGGTCAGTCTTGGGCATTCCTCAAGTGGTGTTGGGAAGTGCCCTATTTTTACTTGTGGTATTTCTGCAATTTTTTGTATAAGGCTATCTTGGGTTACCACATACTACTCCGCTTGAATCACAACAGCATTCTGAATAATTCTCTTACCGTCTTTAGTCTGTAGACCGGGAGAGACCACCTCAACAATCGTATTAGATTCGAGATCGGTACGGCGTTTTCCTTTCACTTTATGAAGTTCTGGGGAAAACTTTGTTTTTCCGGGTTCGATTGGTATCAATTCATAATCAACTAAATTAAGAAACCAATTTAATCTTTTTTGAACGAACTTTAGGGAACTAAACTCAGCGACTTTTGGGAAAAGTTTGTCTCGTATAAATTCCAACAAGAATTTTTTGAATGCTGAGACGCGAACTTTTTCTGCATGTTTTTGCTCAAGTGCAGCAAGTTTTTCAGAAAAACGTTCAAGGTAGACATCACAGTTTTTCTGTATACGCATTAAATCTTGGTCGGATGCGGCAGTTCTATCTGGGAACAGTGTGGGTGCTGGTGCATCAATACCTCTTGTCTGTTTTAGAGTTTGTTTAAGTTCTTTCTCTATTTTTTCAAGTGACTTTGCAAGCGTATCTTCCGTGGTACTGGCTTTTTTCGCTTCCTTTTTCCATGCTTCTAATTCGTTAACCATGAGATTCAATAGTAGAACTGCTGTCTGCTGTTCACTTAGAGACTCAAGGTCCCAATTATCTAACGGAATACCACATCCATCGTTGTAATCACGTTCCATTTTTTCTAAGTTTGCGTGGAATTTCTCATATAAATGCCGGTTTTCCTGCATGTAATACATTTTCTTCTTAGGAACGTTTAAACCGATAGCTCCGGCCAATTGACCAAAGATTCCAAATTTTTTGGAATTTGATTTTGGAGTTAATGCCGGGCGTGGAGGGATAAAAGTTACTTCTTGTTTAGAAGCACTTTTGGGTATAGTTGGTACTTTGATATTAAACTGTAATTCAGTACTAACATCAGGGACATATCGTCCAACATATTGTGTTTTTCGTTTTGGTATAGATTGTTCATTGGGTATTTGATTCGGAATTGTATCCTTCTGCCCATTTTGTTGACTCTTCGTATCCTTCGGTTTAGTGTTTGTACTTTGTGGTTGAATTGGAGTTGAGTCTTCCAACTTAAATTTAGAATTATCTAATTTGTTGTCTGAATCATACCCATTTGCGGTTTCCTTTATTATATCTTGTTTAGATATTTTATCCTCTACCTTATTTGCTGATTGTAATTCGTCAGTCTGTGAGTTTTCAATTTGACTGTCCTTTGTACTGTTATCCTTGTCCTGTACACCAATTTCTTCATTTGATTCAGTGGTATTTTCTTCTGTATTATTCTCTAACTCATCAGATGTAGTTTCTGGTATCTCATTTTCTGGAACTTGTAAATGTTGAAGTTCATTCAATATACTTTCCATATAGGTTGCAATTGGTTCATGATCGTCAACATAGAATGCTAATTTGTGTGCATTAATTACTTCAGGAGGAACGACAACATTTTGTTTTTGTCCTGTTAGTTGTAAAGAGGTCCAATTGACTCGTCCACTTGGTGGTTGATGTTGGTACATCACGCGTAACTGTCTACCTACTTCTTTTGTATTTAAAACGCTCATGACTATATGGGGGCCGTTGTATGAAAAACTTACCTCTATTCCCCGAAAGCTTCCAGATACACTGTTGGCTGCCATCCGTTAGTCTCCTTATGAAATTAATATGTTGGCACATTGTATTATAACTATCCTAAGCATTTTAACGTAAACATCTATTTATAGGTTACAGAAACGCTATTGTTGGAGGGTTGTTTATGGTGAAGTTTGAAAATAGGTATACCTTGCTATCGTTGTAGGATCATTTTTCGGGTTGATGTGAAATTACCTGTAGAGAGTGTATAAAAATATATTCCACTTGCAACGGGTTCTCCCATTGAATTGCGTCCATCCCAGAAGGTAATATGCTTTCCAGATGGTTGATAACCCAACGATTTTTGTAGGATAGTGTGCCCATTTGCATCAAAAATTGATAGAGAAACTTCAATACCTTTGGTAAGTGAATAAGGAATCCACGTTTCGGGATTGAATGGGTTTGGGTAGTTTTGAAGTAGTTGATTATGAGATTGTTCAACCAATAGTGAAGTATTCTGTCGGAATTCCTGTGGGGGTTCTTCAACTGCAAGGTTTGATGCGTCAGTTCGAATTCTATACATATTGAGTTGGTATTGATTTGTAACATAAAGTGCAGAATGGGTTGCTGCAAGACTGGTAGGAGGATATGCTTGTGGATAGCGAGCTTGACGGTGCATTGTTCGGGTGTCAATAATTTGGATCGTATCAATATCCAATAGGTAAAGATAATCCCCTTGAACGACTGCGTGAATTGGTATCTTGGTATCTGTGAATTCTGACAATAAAGTCGGTTGTGTTTGGTTTTTTATATCTAATTTTAGCACACCTATACGATTATCCAGAATATATAAGTTCTTTTCATCAAGTGCTACGTTTGTTGCTGTACCAACAGTTTTGTAGTTTGAAATAGGACGTGGCAGTGCGGGTGTTGATATATCCAAAATGTGGACACCCCCTTCAAGGGATGCAATATAAGCATGGGTGTCGCTCTGAACCATTTTATATGCAGTACCTGATAGTCTTCTATTTGATACAATAAGACTACGTTCCGGTGATGTTATGTCTACAACATAAAGCGATTTTGCACACAGATATGCGTGGTCTCTTATTATGTCAATATCCCATACAGGACTGTTCGTAGGGATATGTGTTAGCATAACACTTGAATCGATATTGACGACATCCATACCGGTATCTGTTCCGACAAAAGCATAATTTCTGTGTAATTTTACACTCAACGCCCCTTGTTCACCTGAAAACTTACGGAGTTCTTTTGTAATTTTGCCTGAATAGGGATTTGTCAGTTCAATCAATTTTAGTCCACTGCGTCCATTGGCAATAGCAATTGTAGTAGTTCCGTTTTGTGATAGGACATCAACCGCGTGTGCGTGTCCAGTGGAATTGTAGTGATTTATCCAAATAGGTTTATTGGGGCTGGTTACATCCAAGGTTTGTATACCACTTTTCCCATCTGCGACATAGGCATAGGTTTTTTCATCAGTAAATGAATGCATTAATGCAACATCTTCTGCATTTCCTATTGTTGGGTGGGAAGATATCAATTGAGGCATGTGAATATTATCAAGTTTGGCAATGTGCAAACCAGATTGTTTGTCAGTAAGGTATAGCAATCCTTGAAAATATTTTAGGCTTGAGAGTTGACCGGGAGTATTTATACGTGAAATCAGTTGAGTTGTTGAAGGTGGTTCAATATCAAAAATGCGAAAATTACTTGAAGCAACAAGCGCGTATTGACCGAAAATTTCAAAGTCAAGTGCCAAAAAAGGAATAGTGTCAATAACATTGTAACCCCCAAGTGGAGCAGCTGTTAGGATGTAAAGACCTTGTGTATCATCGCTTAAATATATTTTTCCATCGCTGCTTTTGGATACTTTGAATGGTGTTCCTGCGATTTGAAAAGAGCGACGCGGTAGTGGATTATCGTTATTGAGGTTATCCTGATGGTTGTATACTAATAGACCTCGTATTCTATCAAGCGTATATAGTTCTTCATCAGCATAATAAACATCTACAGCATCTTGAATCCCCCCAAGCGTTTTAATAATCATAGGTGCATCGGGTGTGGACACATCAATCAGATGTACACCGAATTCACCATCAGCAATATAAACATAATCGTCAATTGTTGTGATTGCATAAGCAGTACCTGGCGTGCCAATTTCTCCCATTAATGTTGGTAATGGGTTTAGAGAGAATAATTCAAGTCCCCAACCACTTGCAGCGAAAAGCATCTTTTCTTGTACTATAATCTCATTATATTTGCTTGAGAGATGAATTTGATTCATTGGATGTAGTTGAGGATAGACGTTTTGTGTTATTAGTGTTTTTCCTTCAGTTCGTCCTTCATAGATTGACTGTGAATTTGAGAATGTAGGATGAGAGATGTCATCAATTAACCAATGATTGTCAAGAGGATCAATAATCCTTGTAGATGTGTTTGGAATATTTCCAATGTCAATCCAATCATTTCCAGTTCCAAGTTTTGCTTCATAGCGGAACTGTTGAGGATATTCTGATGTAACGATTAAGAGAATTTGTGCAGTTTGACTGATATTTCCGATTGCTATATTGTTCACAGAATTTGTATTAGGATTATTCAGATTTGATACAGTCGGAATCGGAATGACTTTTGGGATGTCGGTATTTGTTGAGAAATAAGCAATATTCGCGTGTAGTTTTGCGGGGCTGCTTGCTGTTAATGTGAGTTCAAAAGTCTCAGGAAGGTTTTGAAAAAGTATATATTTTGTACCCCAACTTTCAATTGGCATTTCGTTTGAAGTTGTGGGGAAACGTTTTATTTGTGAAGTTTGTGCTGTGATTTTCCGATTAGGTAGATTCTGATAACTGAAGACACGTCCGCGTGCTTTATTATTGAACCAATTTGCTATTCCCCAGTTTAGGAAGACATCTACGTAGTTTTTGTTTTCACCTAAAGTCGTATCAATTGCAGGAATTCCGAGTTTATCTTCAGCAGCGATGTTGCGAATGAAATTAATTCCACCGTGGTTTTCATATAGATAGAGCATTAACATAAAAGCGGCACCATAATAAATTTCATTATTATTTGCAGTAGTTAATGACATACTTGGTTCATCAAGATAGCCATCAACAAACAGGTTGTGAACAGTGCCGTAAACTCCCCATTCTGTAAAAGATGCGATACCTTCCTCTAACCAACGTTGATCGGTTGTTCCCCCGTTCTGATACCAGTTCACGAGATGTGCGAATTCGTGTGCAAGACTACTGTAGAATGTATGTTGAGATCGCTCCTTGTATTGAAAAATATCCATATACAATATATCACGTCGGTTGCTTGTGGGTAAAGTTGGATACTGGTCAATAGGAGAGAAATACCCTCCATAGCCTCGTCCTGATTCATTTATACCTACATCGTGAAATAGGATAGTAATTCTATTATCTCTATCTAAACCGGGTTGATTTTCCTTTCCTATCCAATGGTGAACTTCTGGATAAATTCTTGTATCAAATGTATTAGCGATTGATTTTGCTTGTGTTACGGTTAGCATGTGCTGATATTTTTCTTCAATATAGATATAGCAATTTATTCCTACAGCAACACAAGTAGCATTGATAGATTCTTCAGGTATGTGAATAAAGAATTTATCAATTTGTCCAGGTTGTGCGGGAGCTGCGGGAATAGCATACATATTGCTGCTGTTTACAATACTGATGTCTTGAATAGGTAGGTGTTTTTCGCATAATAACGGTGTTCCACATTTCCAAGGTTCTGCAAATAATTTCAGGTTTAGACCACAGAACCATGCAACCAGAAAGATCAGGCAGTAACCTGAAAATTTTTTGAATCTATTTGGAATCTGTGTATACCATCTTATGTTATTAAACATTTCAGTTCATCCAATATGTTGGTAAGAGTTGTGTTTATTTATGCGTTTTTATTAGGCGATTCGTCCTTAAAATGTTTTCAAATGAAAACAAATTTCGTTTTTTTGAAAACATTTTAAATGTGGCGTAAACCCAGTAGTAGCAAAGGTTTACGGGTGTTTTCTTGTGAATTGAAAAAAATGTTTTTTTGGAAAGTGTAACATTTTGAAGTTTGTTGTCCTTTTAGGAGCAGCATGTGTCAGTTTTATAGATGTGGTCATAATATTTATCATAAGTTTAATATGTGAAGTATATTATAACACACATAATAATGTGTGTCAAGTATTTTTAACGTTTGTTTATGTTTTACTCCTTTTTGTGTGTGGAATAGCTGCAAAATTTTTGTGTATTTTTTTAGTTTTCATAAGAAATTTCTACTTTTAAAACCGTACGGTACGGTTTTTTCGGTTTACGGTACGGTTTTGTTAATTCGTTATGCGTCCAGTTTTCATAAAGCTTCATGGGAGTTTTTGTAGTGTTTTTTTGGTAAAATTATTGTCGGATTTCGGGACGGTTTTTTGTTGGTGTTTTTTGTTCGGTTTTTGGTTTTGCATAGCGTTCTTGTTGTGTGCTTATTTTTATATATATTATAAGTGATTTTTAATGCGTTTTGTAGTTTTTTGTGTGTCTGTTTATTGGGATTTCCAATATATATCCAATGGCTTCAGCAGTCGGCTATCGGTTGATAGCGCGGATTTAGGTACAGAATCGCGGATTTCACGGTGTGCTTCAGAATCACGGAAGGCGCGGAGTACACGGAAGGCGCGGAAAAGACACCCTTCATGCTGATTTTCAAAACATCAAGTGGGAACTGATGCAAAAAAGTTTTGATGCTGCTGTCTATGCACATCCACAGATGATACCTCGTGTGGCATCACATTGATTATTGGACGTTTTCAGTTATATAGCTTATATTCTAAAACATGTCAAAAAAAGAATGCATATCCTGTAATTTTGTGCTATACTAATTAAAAAATCAGAATGTCCAGAAATGAATTATAAACTCAATTCCGTTCAAGGAGTATTATTGCAATGAAAAAATCGTATATTCTGTTTATCTTATCACTACTATTGTTACCAACGTTCTACCAATCCACCACATATTCCCAAGGCGAAATGCAATTGAGCCTGCCCGACGATGCAACAGCACGGCTCGGTAAAGGTAGATTGCATGAAATAAAATACTCTCCTGACAGCACTCGACTTGCAGTTGTAAGTAGTATCGGTATTTGGTTGTATGACACATCATCCAATACAGAAATTTCATTGCTAACAAAGGATAATGTCGAAATTTTCTGCACCGCATTTAGTGAAGATGGTGCTATCATTGCAGGCGGGAGTGTTGACGGGACTATATACCTATGGAATACTGCAACCGGCACTTTTCAAAGAAAACTCATTGGACATACAAATGTGGTTTACAGTGTCGCATTTAGTTCGGATGGAACAACACTCGCAAGTGGTGCTGCTGATACGACAGTCCGTTTATGGAATTACACAACAGGTGAACACCTGAGGGAACTTACCGGACATTTTGATGCTGTAACCGCAGTTGCATTTAGTGAATCCGGCGCAACCTTAGCAAGTGCCAGTTTAGACACATCCGTTCAACTGTGGGAGGTAGCAACGGGGGAACAACAACATATACTCCTTGAACACGATGACGCTGTCTATACTTTAGCATTCAGTCCGTCTGACGGCACGCTTGCAAGTAGTGGTGCTGACGGAACTATTCGTTTATGGTATCCCGCTTTCGGTGTCATCAAGCAAACCTTACCCGGACATGACGCTTCTGTTTATAGTATAGCATACAGTCCAAATGGTGCTACAATTTCAAGTGCAAGTGCTGATGGAACAATTTTATTGTGGGACACAGTTAACGGACAATCGCAGCAAGCACTTATCGGACATACAAATAGTGTTATAAGTGTAGATTACAACAACACGGGAGGAACCATCGCAAGCGCAAGCTCAGATGGAACCGTACGAATATGGGACGCCGTCTTTGGTGGACAACGGCAAGTCATAGCAGGATATTCAAACTTTATACTTGGTGTAACATTTAATCATAATGGAACTATCATTGCAACCAGCGGATCAGATAATGAGATCAATTTTTGGAATGCAACCACAGGAGAACACCAGCAACGATTGACAGGACATACGAATTGGGTTTGGGACATAAATTTCAGCCCTGATGGAAATAGACTCATAAGTGGTGGTGATGATAACATACCTAGACTATGGAACAGTACTACAGGAGAAGTATTAGAGGCATTCAACGGACACACAGCCCGGGTTTGGAGTGTTGCCTTTAGTCCAGATGGATTAAAAATGGCAAGCGGTAGCGCAGATGGGACAGCCATATTATGGGATAGTACAGACGGTGAAATAATCCATACCTACACAGGACATATTTTTTCAGTGTTAAGCGTTGCATTCAGCCCAGACGGTAATATGATAGCCAGTGGCGGCGGAGATGGAACCGTCCAACTTTGGGACGCACTTTCAGGCGAGCATATTCAGACGCTTGAAGGACACACAGATGCTGTTGGAAGTGTACAATTTAGTCCAAATGGTAATGTCCTTGCAACCAGCAGCGACGACGGTACTGTCAAATTATGGGATGTCGTCTTTGGGGTAGAACTACAAAACTTTACTGAACACACAGGAATAATTTGGAGTTTAGATTTCAACGAAAATGGAGAATTACTTACAAGTGGAAGTAGTGATGGCACAGTCCGACTCTGGGATACTATTTCTGGACAGAATATTCAAACATTTACCGGACATACCGGCCTAGTTCTTGATGTTGATTTTAATCCAGTTAGAAGTACAATCGCAAGCAGCAGCACTGATGGCACTGTCCTAGTGTGGAACTATACACCACCAATGACTTCTTATGCTACTGTCCGAATATCTCCCTCTCCAGTTGAGTCATCCGCTATCGGTGAACAACTGACTCTCTCGCTCGGAATTGAAAACTCAGGTAGTATTGTTGGATATCAGGCAACCATTAGATACGACGCATCTGCTCTGAGTTATGTTGAAACTGCTATTGGTGATTTTCTCCCAACGGGGGCTTACGCAATTCCTACCATAATTGATGAAAACACTATCACAATTGCAGCTGTATCTTTTTCTGGTGCAAGCACCGGAAACGGCACACTCGCGACTTTGACATTTGAGATCGTTGCACCAAAAGCATCGTCCATAACTATTTCTAATGTCCGATTGACAGATAATGCAGGAAACGTCTCTTACGCACGAGTCCAATCGGGAAGTATCGTTGCACCTATGCTCCAACAAGGCGATCTCAATGGGGACGGTGTCGTTAATATACAAGATCTTACCATAGTCGCTTCAAACTTCGGCACTGAAGGCGAAAACCATGCAGATGTCAACGGTGATGAAATTGTTGACATCATTGACCTTACTTTAGTTGCAGCTGCATTCGGTGACACCTCCAATTCCTCCCCAGCATTCAGCAAAAATAACCTTTCTGCTTCTCTTTCAAGAACCGATGTACAAAATTGGTTAGATGCAGCAAACAAATTAGACCTAACCGATCCTAAAATGCAGCGCGGCATCTTTGTATTGACACAACTACTTCAAGCATTGACTCCGCAAAAAACCGCACTCTTATCCAACTTCCCCAATCCATTCAACCCAGAAACATGGATACCGTATCATCTTGCACAACCTGCTGATGTTACTCTCACCATACATTCCGCAAAAGGACAACTCATCCGAACCATAACATTAGGACATAAACCTGCAGGATTATATGAAAATAAAGGTTCTGCAGCCTATTGGGATGGGAAAAACGAACTCGGGGAAACAGTCGCAAGCGGTGTCTACTACTATACACTCACAGCAGGACAATTCAATGCAACACGAAAAATGCTTATCTTAAAGTAAACTCAAACCATATCATAAGGCAAGATGCCATTCAGATACCTTGCCTTATGTTCACCCTATTATCCAACCGTTTCTAAAACCTTCATACGACCTAAATCCAGTTTATTTTATTGGCTGGGTTTCTAAACCCCGATCTTACAATAGGATATATCTTTATCTTGCCGATATAAGTGTTCAGTTTGTGGACAATAATGTCATTTCTTGGACAATTGAATTAGATATTGACAAGCTCACACTCCGCAGAAACCATAATAAAGGCAGTACAAAGATATAACCAAATTGGCATCAAATTTGCTCAAAAGGTGTAGAATACTTCCGAATCCAATAGGAGGCTACACCAATGAGAGTAGTCAAATATTCCATATTAGTAATTGCATTCGTTTCTTCTGTTTTTCTACAAAGCACTTCTGCTCAAGATTATACAAGATGGTCATTACCTGAAGGTGCAAAACTACGCATCGGAAAGGGGAGTGTAGAAGATGTAGTGTATTCATCGGACGGAAAGCGATTAGTAGTGGATACAACCATAGGATTTTGGATTTATGACGCTCATACAGGTAAGGAACTGGACTTTATCGCTGAACATTCTCAGGACATACTGGGTTTCAATCAAAACTTGAGTCTGTATGTTCAAATAGATTCCGAAGAAGAAATCACCGTACGAGACTATCCCAGTGGGAGAATCAAATTTTCATTGAAAACGAATACTGAATATATTCGACATGTTGTGTTCGGTCCTAACGGAAAGAAACTTGCATTAACAAATAAAGATGAGATATTGCTTTGGGATCTCACAGATGGAGAACTTATAGACACTCTTGATGGACATACAAGTTGGATCAGCTTTATTGTTTTCAGTCCTGATGGTAAGACCCTCCTCAGCGGCACGTGGGAGGATTCTGTGAAATTATGGGACATTTCTTCAACTACCCATAAATCGACCTATACAGAACTTGCCATTAGTACCTCTGATATTATTATTGGACCTGATGGAAAAACACTTGTTAGTTCAAGTTTTAACGAAGATAGTGTCACAACATGGGATGTTGAGACTGGTATGGTGAAAACAACTTTCACATTTACCAATCCCAATAGTCTTGCATTAAGTCCTGATAGAAAAACCCTGGCAATAGGGGGCAGCGACGAAATGCATCTATGGGATATTGTCAACAACAAACACATCACTCAACTCGGTGGACATATAAGAACTGTAAAATCTGTCGCGTTTAGTCCAGATGGAAGAACACTGACAAGTGGCGGTGCTGATGAATTGTTTATTTGGGATATTGATAGTGGTGCACGCATTATGTCTATCGGTGGACATGCAGCCCTGTTTACTTCAATGACAATCAGTCCAAACGACAACATCATCGCAACCTCTACCTATGAAAAAATGTATCTGTGGGACACAAAAACAGGTAAACCTATCAAGTCTATTCATGCTGGATTCTGGTCACATCCTACAAATTTGATATTCAGTCCAGATGGATACACACTCGCTTACATTGAAGGTTTAGAAATTATTCTATGGGATGTTCAAAAAATTGCACCGATAACTAACTTAATTAAGCGGGTTCAGGGAAGTAGAAGTGGAACTTATACAAAATCTGGTTATAATTCCTTTGCCTACAGTCCAAATGGTGATATCCTCGCTGCAGCCAACAAAGATAAGACAATTCACCTATGGTATAAAGGACGCACCTACATAGGCGATCTCTCAGGACATCAAGGGGAAATTACTTCAGTTGCTTTCAGTAACGATGGAAGCATTCTCGCAAGTGGAAGCGAAGACGCTACTGTTCGATTGTGGGATGTTGAAACACAATCCAAAATAAAGACACTCTCTGATTATTCGGGCAACATTACTACTGTCGCATTCAATCCAGATGCCAGTATGGTCGCGTGCGGCGGCGAAGATGAAACGATAATGATATGGGATATCGCTACAGGAGATATGAAAGTTATTTATTCAGGACATCCCAATGGCGTGAGTAAATTACATTTCAGTTCCGATGGCAAAACATTAGTCAGTTGTCGTTCACGATGGAATGACAATAAAGTAAAACTTTGGGATGTCCCGACTGGAAACCTGATAACAACTCTTACAGGACATACAAGCGGTATATCCAATCTCGATTTTACATCAGATGGGACAACACTTATAACATCAGGTAGTGACGGATCCGTACTACTATGGGATTTTACACCTTATTTGAGTGCAAACACCATACGAAATCAACTCTCCAAAGATGCAAATAATGGCAAAAATGTTGACCTTCAAGTATTGAAATCATTGACTCCAAAAAAGACCGCACTCCTCAAAAACTATCCAAACCCATTCAATCCTGAAACATGGATACCGTATCATTTAGCTCAAACAGAAAATGTTAAAATAAACATCTATACATCTAATGGACAATTAATTCGTACGTTAGACTTAGGGAACAAACCTGCAGGGATATATCAAAATAGAAGTAGAGCAGCGCATTGGGACGGAAAAAATGAACTCGGTGAACCGGTAGCAAGTGGAATCTATTTCTATAGGTTGTCTGCTGGAAACTATACAGCAATACAACGAATGGTAATACGAAAATAGGAGGAGTTATGAGTATTAAAATTCGGTCAACCATTTCAATTCTGTTGTTATTCTTAATCCTATATCAACCCTCTGCCTATGCTGAAGATTATACAAGATGGGGATTGCCGAAGGGCGCGAAAATGCGAATCGGTAAAGGAGAAATATCTGCAAATATAGAATTTTCACCAGATAGTTCACACCTTGCTGTTTCAAGTTCAATTGGAATTTGGATTTACGATGTACACACAGGGAAGGAACTTGCTCTGCTTGACATACACGAAGGTTATACCACAAGTGTCGCATTCAGTCCGGATGGAAAAACAATCGTTTGTAGTAGTGCTAACGATTTATATATCTGGGAGTTAGAAACGGGTAATCTCAAGTACAAAGTTCAAGCGCATGCAAAGGATATTTCAAGTATAGAATTTCTCACAAATGGTAATACTTTAGCAACACGTGGTCGGGGTGGTGATCAGATAAAATTTTGGGATGTATCCACTGGCACATTAGAAAAAACGTTTGCTATTCAGGAAAATAATGTTAACTACATCACATTCAGCCCCGATGGAAAATTACTCGCAAGTGTTTTTCACCTTGATTCTGATAAAGTAAACATAAGAGATGTTTCTACTGGAACAATTCTAACGACAATAGACATGATAGATGCCAACGATATCGAAAAAGTAGTATTTAGTCCAGATGGCAACACCATTGCAATCCAGGGTGGATGGTTGGACAGTATAATACATCTATGGGATGTAACGACTGACATGCATAACTCTCTTAGAGGACATGCAGAAGGTATAAAAACTATGGCATTCAGTCCAGACGGTAAGACACTTGCAAGTGGTGGTGATGATGAAACCATCATCCTCTGGGATGTTGCTACACAGAGCTATAAAAAAACGCTTATTGAACATACGGATTTCGTAGTAAGTATCGCATTTAGTCCGGATGGGAAAACGCTGGTAAGTGGTAGTCGAGATGGCACTATCATCTTGTGGGATACCGATAGTTTTCTGCAGATTGGCAGAATAACTGGACACGCCTACGGATTCAGAAGCATTGCTTTCAGTCCAAGTGGAGATAAAATTGTAACCGGCAGCTATGACACCACCGTACGTGTTTGGAATACAAATACTGGCGAAAACACAATTACCTTCTTAGGACATATCGCAGATGTTCAAACGGTGGCGTTCAGTCCCGATGGTAAAACCATCGCAAGCGGTGCTGGTTCTTCCCTTGATAACGCATGGTTCGCGGATGACTACACCGTTCGACTATGGGATGTTACGACACAGACCCAAAAAGCTGTCTTACTCGGACATCACAGTACTGTCTATCACGTAACTTTTAGTCCTGATGGAAGTTTGGTCGCAAGTTGCGGATGGGAGGGAAAGGCAATCTTTTGGGATACCGAAACAGGACATCCTATATGGACTATCAATGGGGATAGAGGCGAATTAAAAGCACAAAATGAAAAAAGAAAAAGTATTGGAGGGTTAACGTTTAGTCCTGACGGACAAAGAGTTGCAAATGGTGATTCCACAGGTATATACGTTTGGGATTTCGCAAGCAGGCAGCAGATAGGCACATACACTGGAATGACAATAGAAGATCCGTTGAGTGTGTTTAGCCCTAACTGTAATACCCTGACTGTTATCTTGGAAAATAACGACGTGCGTTTGTGGAACATACCTGCAAATGAGAGAACACAGAACTTACTGCCTCACACAACGAACTTCGTCAGATTCGGAAACAATCCAGAAGAATACACCCCAATTACTGCTGGTTATTGGGAAAACGATAAAATTAAGTTAATGGACCCCATTGAAGGTGAAGCGGCAATCACACTACAAACAAAACCGGATGAAGTTGATGTGATTGCATTTAGTCCAGATGGTAATACACTCGCTACAGCAAGCTCCGGAGGTACAATCCTTTTGTGGGACGTAAAATCCATTACCGATCCATCTCATCAAATTGCAGATTTAAATAACGATGGTAGAGAAGGTATGCATGATGTAATGATAATTGCAGAAAACTTTGGAAAAACTGGTTATAATGTCGCAGATGTTAACAAAGACGGTATCGTCAATATTGAAGACTTGATCAGGGCTATTGGAACGTTTAGAAATCCTGATGCAGTACTTGACGCTGTCCGCCAAGGTAAGGACATTGCACCTACAAGAGAAACGGCGAAAACATGGTTGTACAAAGTACTACATTTGGAAAAAACAGATTATATCTCTCAACTCGGTGTTCAATTCCTCAAAGAACTCATTGTCGCTTTATATCCATTGCAAACTGCTTTGCTACCGAACTATCCAAATCCATTCAACCCAGAAACATGGATTCCATACCAACTGGCAAGATCAGCAGATGTGTCAATCCGAATCTATTCCGCTGAAGGACGATTGATCCGAACATTAAAATTCGGACATCAACCCGTTGGACTCTACTTAGACCAAGAAAAGGCTGCATATTGGAACGGTGAAAACGAACTTGGGGAAACAGTCGCAAGCGGCGTATATTTTTACACACTAACAGCAGGACAATTCACCGCAACCCGCAAAATGTTAATACGAAAATAACGACCATTCATTTATGGTGAATTATTGAAATAATTATACACCTCTTCTGTAGGAGCGACCTTGGGTCGCGACCGTGCAGTCTCTTCTTTAGGAACGACCCCCGGTCGCGACCCAAGGTCGCTCCTACAACTCAAAATGTAGAATTAATTGTATAATTTACCATAATTACTTGGGCATTTCTGTAGCACAACCTGTTAGGTTGTGCAGAAACAGAACACAACCTAACAGGTTGTGCTACAATACACGCAATCCGTTAGGTTTGCTTAACGCATAGATCGAAGTGTTCAGGAAATTCTAAAATTTACTATAAAACCAAAAATTCAGAAAATTTTTCAAAAAAACTTGACACATCTTATTAAATACGTTATAATACATATTACACAACGATTGTATTACAAAGCATTAAACAGAACTTATAAAACTGACACATTTTACGCATTCAAAAACAAGAATTTACGCATTCAAAAACAAGAATTACAAAATGTTACACATTCCTAAAAATATTTTTTAAATTCGCAAAAATTCACAAAAAAAACACCTGTAAACCCTTACTAATACTGGATTTACATCAAATTAAAAAATGTTACCAAAAAAACGAAAAAAGTGTCCATTTGGTAACATTTTAAGAATGAATCGTCCAAAAAAAAGTAAAAATAACAGACATGATGATACAAATTACACCCATTCAAAAATAATTAGAAATCTAACATTTAAATAGGGAATTAGTAGTCTTGGGATTAAGCATTTTCTTTAATTTTACCTAAGTTGCCACCTACTTCAAAACACTCTTGTTGGAGGGGTTTCTAACCCCGATAGCAGAATAGAACGGCGTAAAATCGGGGTTAGAAACCCCTCCAACAAATAACGGGTAGCAACTTGGGTTAATTTTGATGAATGACCAAAACCCTTAATCCCAAAACGACTAAATCCTTTTAAATACATAACCAATTCCACATAGGAGGATCACCTCATGAAAAAATATTTTGTTTTTATTCTTTCACTTCTATTTATTCTTTCAATACAATATTCTCAGAGAACATTTGCCCAAGATTCTTCGCAATTTGGTTTACCTGAAGGTGCCATTGCGCGATTCGGTAAAGGCAAACTAAACCAGATACAATATTCACCGGATGGAAAGCGTCTTGCAGTTGCTGGTTCTATCGGAATTTGGCTTTATGATACTGCAACCTATAAAAAAATCACCTTGCTCACGGGGCATCTAGCGGATGTTAACCGTATCGCTTTTAGTCCTGATGGGAAGACACTCGCAAGTGGCAGTAGAGACAAAACCGTACGTCTTTGGGATGTGAAGACAGGTGAACATAAGCAGATACTCACAGGACATGTGTATGGTATCTATAGTATAGCAGTATAGCGTTCAGTCCTGATGGTCGCACCCTTATCAGTGGAAGTACGGGTGAACGTGGCGGAGGACAAATATTTGGTGCACAAATCCTAATGTGGGATACCGCTACGGGAAAACACATACGCACACTAACCGCACAAGGGCAGGTCAATTCTCTGGCGTTCAGTCCAGATGGAAAAACAATCGCAAGTGGTGAAGGATGGCCCGGGCACGTTGTCCAATTATGGGATGCTGACACAGGTAAGCAACTACAAACGCTCACAGGACATACAGGTTGGGTAAACAGTGTTGTATTCGGGCAAAATAAAGAAACGGTAGTAAGTGCAAGTAGTGACAATACTATCCGAGTCTGGGATGTTGACACGGGTAAACATACACGCACACTCACAGGACATACGCATTCGGTAGAAAGTCTTGCGTACAGTACTAAGGACCGTACACTCGCGAGCGGAAGTTGGGATGGGATTCGCTTATGGGATACTACCACCGGTAAACAGACACGTATATTTACAGACACTGTGAAAAACATAAGTGTTACCTTTAGTCCGAATGGAGAAAGGCTTGCAAGTGCAAGTTACGACAACACTATTCGTGTGTGGAATATCGCTACGGGTGCCCCTACACACACTTTTGGGTTACACTGGAACGGTTAATAGTGTTACATTTGATCCTTATGGGAAAATACTCGTAAGTGGAGGTTCGGATGACACCATTAATCTCTGGAATATTGCTACAGGTAAACTTGAACAGACGTTCGCTACACATACGTCAACCGTCTATAGCGTGGTGTTCAATTCGGATGGAACAACGCTCGCAAGCGGAGGTTGGGATACTGTATGTCTCTGGAACGTTACTAATTTTAAGCTTGAACATATCCTTACTGAATCTGGAGTTAAGTTCACAAGCGTTGCTTTCAGCCCTGTTGAAAATTTGCTTGCAGGATGCGGACTAAAAACAATTGGAAGTTTTAAAACCTTATATTTTTGGGATGTTGCTACAGGCAAACAAAAACAAAAACTCCAAGGACATAAAGATGATGAAGCCCTGAAATTAACACTCAGGAGTGTTAATTTCAATCCAAATGGGAAAACGCTTGCAGGTGGAGGCAAAGCAGCCTATAATGGAGAGGATAATCCTGGTAATAAGGCAATTCGTCTTTGGAATGCTGTAACGGGTGAATACAAGCAAACACTATCGGGAAATATGAGAGACATCAACAGTGTTGCGTTCAGTCCGGATGGAAAAATACTCGCAGGTGGGTGTGATGCAATGACGCGGTATCAAGAAGTGGATTCTGATATTTTTTTGTGGAATGCTGTGACAGGTAAACACAAGCAAACACTCAAGGGACATAAAGGTAGCGTCTATTGCGTTGTTTTTAGTCCAGATGGAAGCACACTTGCAAGCGGAAGTGCGGACAATACTATTCGTCTTTGGAATGTTGCTACAGGTAAACACATTCAGACGCTAAAGGGACATACAGGAAATGTTAATAGTGTCATTTTCAGTGCGGACGGTAGTATGCTTGCCAGTGGAAGTTCCGATGGTACGGTGCTTTTATAGGACATAGCTGGTTCAGATGGCACAAAATAGTGGATGAATGTGCCTATATATTGAAATCTAAAATTACTATTACATTGCGGTAGGCGGGGAATGCTATATAGCATTCATACCCGGGGAATGTCATTGGGCGAATGCGCGCATGGCATTCGCCATGATTCATACCGTTGATTTCTTGATTTGCGGTTTCCTAACCAATGCAGAATACGCGTGTGGTATTCTGCATTGGTTAGGAAACCGCACCTATCGGGGAGTGTGCACATATTTTTAGATTTCACTATAATAGTCCAAGCTGCTACCTATAAGTTTTAGACCTGGAAACACCGTCTTTAATGAAAAATGCTGATAATTAGTCTATATTTTGTAGCGTAAACTTCCAGTTTGCGCCCCTTATGACACAATCTGGAAGATTGTGCTACATAGGTGGTAACTTAAGTTATAATAGTCCAAGCTGCTAAATAGTAGCACGAACTTTTAGTTTGTGCTACTAATGTGGAAACTTAGGTCATAATAACGCAGCTACCAATTCCGTAAAATCACGCACCGTTACATCAGGTTGATATCGCGTGTCTTCATAAGGTAGATTATAGCGATTAACAAACGCACCTCTAAATCCGCACCCACGCGCACCCATAATGTCAAATGAATTCGCAGATACCATCATGCATTCACTAACTTCAATCTCCAATTTACCTGCTAATCCACGATAGACTGCCGGATGCGGCTTAAACGCACCAAAATTAGTAACAGAAACTACATCGTCAAAATTCCATACGACACGTTCTTTGACAAGTTGATCCAAAAAATCTGGATCGCCATTAGATAACACCACTAACTTAAACTGCGATTGTAATCGAGTCAGCGCAGGCAAAACCTCCGGAAATGCAGAGAGATACCGCCACCCATGCATAAACTCATCTATTGTATCCGATGTAGCATTGATGCCGTTCTGTCTGAGCGTGTAATTTAACGCACGCCGTACCGTTTGCAAATAACCACTATGCCCCAGCAGCAGCATCGTGTCCTGATACTGCTCAATACGTTGTCGGTAACGCCACTGTTCCCAGAAGGCATCAGCAGTCACACTGTCAACATCGCGAACATCCAACGATTGTCGGATGTAAGGGACAAGACTACTACCTAAATCTAATATTGTTCCAAATAGATCAAAGGTAAGTACTTTCGTTTCAACAAAATCTGTCATGATATTTCCTTAGAGTCATTGGAAGGAATCCATTTTTTTGATTTCTCTTACATATATAAAAAAATTAGGAGAGTTCATCTAACCTAATTCAACTGTTTTCCCTGTTGCCATTGCTTCAAAAGCAGCATCAATCACACGCATCTGATTGACACAACTCTCCGGTGAGATACGGTGCGGTTTCCCAGTTGCTAAACATTCACACATGTGCTCTAACTGCAAGGCAAACTGAAAACACGGTTCAAAATCAATTACTTGATGTCCATCGCGGTTCTGCAAAACAATATTCACAGCGGAGTTTTCATTGTTCCATGCCCTATCAATTCGCATCATACCCCCTAAACCAGCCATTTCAGCGTATTGTCCGCCAGCACAATTAAAACCGGTAGAAATCTGAGCAGTCCGTTCATCCGGGAATACCAGCAGCAGATATGACGCATCGTCCACCTCCATGCCAGCCTGAGACGCACCCGATACGCGTACCGGTTCAGCACCGAACATAAAACGCGCATGGTGGATATTGTAACACGCCAAATCGTAGATACTACCACCACCCTTTGCTTTGTTAAATCGCCAGTTTGCTTCAGGACGACGGGTCTCCGGACCACCACCGCCACCCCCAGTGCAGAATGTACTACGCAACGTCTTAAACTCACCGATTGCTCCAGATTCAACAAGTTCTTTGGCTTTGATGTGCATCGGATGATGACGAAACTTAAATGCTTCAGCAACAAGGATACCGTTCTCTTGGGCTGCACCCACAAATGCTTCAGCTTCAGCGGCAGTTGATGTAAAAGGTTTCTCACATAGAATCGCTTCCACTTGGCGTGATTCGGATAACTTTATCCCAACCTCTGCGTGAAACGCACCCCACGTACAGATGACCGCAATATCCAAATCTTCAGATGCCAACATCTCATCTAATGAGAGATAACGGTTTTCTGGTTTCACACCAAATCGTTCACCAAAACCATTTAATGCACCTTCGGACACATCACAGATCGCAGCCAATTCGGCACTTGGTGCCTGCTGACACGCATTCCCATGTGCATTCGCAATACCACCAGTGCCTACAAGTCCAACTTGGTAAATTCCATTTTTTGGCATAATTGTTCCTCTTACAGTAGATTTTCATAAAGTTTTTTTCAAACGTAACCGTTTTCTGCAATTGCTTCTCTTAAAAAATCAAATGGTAGTTCATTAGGCTCATCAAGTCGTTTCCAACGAAAAACTGCTTCTGGACGCACAACTATCTGTCCTAACGGAATTCGCAAGAACGCTTCAAGACGTTCAAGTGTTTCCTCCTGTTTCAACACAAAATCCTCAAAACGCACATGAATGATATGTTTGGGTTTCGGTGTTGCTTTCATCAACTGATATTGATAATACCATGAAATTGCGCGTCTTTCATAGATATTATCAGTCTGCGGGTAGTCAATTCCAAAGTCACGTAGATTGTCTGTTTTGTGACTACCCAGAATACAATCTCGCGGATCACGAATCCAATGTATGAATCGGGTCTCTGGAAACATACGAATTATCCACGGATAAACTAACGTTGTTTCAGGTATTTTCCACCCTCTGTTTTCTGATTTGTCACGCAGTACGTCAGACAAGTAAGTATTGATTAGGTCCTCAAATGCAGGGTCAATCGGCATCGTGAACAACGGTTCAAAATCCCATGACAATCCACCATTCCATTTGACATATTTTGCCAAGACTCTACACGCATCATACATTGCATGAGGCGGTATTTTATCACCCGATGGATTCAGTTGACTTCCCATATAGACACCACTCGCATATAATGTATGGGAAATGGCACGAGTCCCAGAATGACCACGACCAATCACTGTGATTAAGGTTTCCATGTTTTTTTAGACTGAAGAATGGACAAAAAATTCCTTGCGTATTTTTAAAAAATAATGAATAATAACAATTGTTCGTTTCACTTGTATAGATATAATCTCTGCTGATGATTAAATCTGCTACAAATCGAACAATGTGAACTGAAAATATCTCTTATTTTAACAAAATTCTTAACTAAAGAAAAGTCATTTTTTAGATTAAAGGAACATTATATGCAGAAAACTTTACTCTCAATATGTTTAAGCCTGATGATATTTGCTAATATTGGATGTGATAACGTCCAAAGAGTACTACATAACGCCAAAACTGTACCCACTGTAAAGATCGGTTTCGTCGTTGCTGGTGAACGTATTTCTTATCCGAACGGTGCAGAAATGGCTGTCACAGAAATCAACGAAAAAGGCGGACTGCTTGGGATGCCTGTTGAATTAATCGGGCATATCAACAATGAAGCAATATTGGATGTCTCAGTACAACTTGCGGAGTCGTTGATCCTTGAAGAAGGTGTTGTCGCGCTAATAGGACCGAACCGTTCTTCACATGCAGCAGTCGTAGGTCCCATCGCACAAAAACATCGGATACCAATGGTCACCACAACCGCAACAAATCCAAATGTCACACAAGCTGGCGATTTTGTGTTTATGGCCTCCTTCACCGATAGTTTCCAAGGTGCAGTCATGGCACAATTCGCAAAGAATGAACTCGGAATCTCTAACGCTGCACTCATCACACGTAGTGGTGACCTGTATACTGAAGGTATATCTGAATTCTTTGAATCCAACTTTACTTCACTTGGTGGAAACGTAGTCGCACATGTGTTCTTTGATAGCGGAACACTGGATTACACACAACAATTAACACAAATTGCAGACTTGCTGCCTGATGCACTCTTCACAGCAGGATTTGTTCAAGACATTGCTGATATTACGCAACAAGCACGTGTAGTACCATTGCTAAACGGTGATGGGGCACCGACAATCTTCCTCGGAGCAGATTCATGGGACAGCACATTGTTGTTTGACGACGAAAATGCTGAAATAGAAGGCAGTTTCTTCAGTGGACATTTTTCACCTGAAACGGATGAACCGAACGCCCGCGCTTTTGTTGAAACCTACGAAGCTATCTATGAATTTACACCAACTGGCGGGGTGGCAGTTAGTTACGATGCTGTCAAATTGCTAATAGAAGCTATAGAACGTGCAGAAAGTTTGGACCCTGAGATGATACGCGATGAACTTGCTGCCACCAAAAATTATGTCGGAGCAACAAGCATCTCCAGCTATAACGAAAACCGCCATCCGACAAAAAGTGCAGTTATTTTCACTATCAAAAACGGTGAAAAACATTTCTATAAGCAAATTCATCCTTAGAACAGAGTCATATAAGAAGGTAGCAAAACAAAGTATAGGAACCCAAGTTGCCACCTATTATTTTTGGAGGGGTTTCTAATCCCGATTTCTTGAGCCTAAACCTGTCCAATCGGGGTTAGAAACCCTTCAACAAGAGTATTCTAAAGTAGGTGGCAACTTAGGTTATAAGGAGAAAGCATGAATAAACCACCAGAAGCGTTTGTAAGTGTAAACGAAGACCGACTGCTTAAGTTCAGCACTACATGCTTTGAGAAAGCAGGTCTCACCCATGAACACGCAGCACTCATTAGCCGTTTGCTCGTGAATTCTGACTTACGCGGAGTTCGGAGCCACGGCACGCGTACAGTCAACGGCTACTGCAGCGGCTTTGAAAACGGAAGTCTCAATCCAAATCCAAATATCACTGTTATCCATGAAACACCAACTGCTGTTGTGCTTAATGGAGATGGTACACTCGGTTACCTTCCAATGGTCCGTGCAACGGAACATGCTATCGCCAAAGCAAAAGAGGTCGGCATCGGGATGGGACTTGTTCGTTACATCGGACACTACGGTTCAGCAGGACACTACGCGCGTATATGTAATGAAGCGGGGTGTATCGGTTTTTCTGTACAAGGGTATCAGAACCACGGTAACGCTGGAAATAGAGACGAAAAACCGCAACTCGGTTATTATGGTAACCCCCCGATATGTTTTGCTATAACATCAGGTGATGAACCTCCTGTCGTCCTTGACGCAGCGACTTGCATCATGGCAGACTACCAACGCGGTCCCGAATTTGATGAACTCCTCTCAATGATTCCCGCTGCCTTCTTTAAAAGCATTGGATATACTGCTGTGGCGTGCCTACTCGGCGGTGCATTAACTGGGTTCACTGAACCAGCACCGGAAGAAACCGCAAAATGGTCTGGTGTTCGCCATGGCGGCATGGTACTCGCGATACATATTGAATCTGTCGTGCCACCTGATCTATTTCATGCAGAAGTCGATCGCCTGGTACGCGATGTCCGTGAAACCTACGAACCGATGCCAGGCACAGATCAAGCACTCTTACCCGGCGCAATCGAAGAGGAACGAACAAAACTGCATCGTCAGAACGGTATACGCTACGGTGAAATGGAACAGTCATCTGCAAGGGCAGTCAGCAAACGTCTCGGTATTCCATTGCCTTGGGATGAATAAACATGCAATTCAAGTGCAATCAATGTAGCATCACCTACAAGGTCACACCATTACGGTACAAATGCGATTGTGGTTTCCCATTAACCTTACAAAAAAACACCTCATATCCAAAAAAATGGGATACTTCCACAACCTCACTTTGGCGTTACCGTAATACATTGCTGATTACCCCAGACACAGAAATAGTAACACTTGGAGAAGGCATTACCCCTATCATTCCATTAGACGCATCGGACGACTCAGAACACTTTGTGAAACTGGATTACCTCTGCCCAACCGGTTCCTACAAAGACCGTGGCGCATCTGTTCTCATCACATATCTCAAGTCACTTGGTGTCACTGAAGTTGTTGAGGACTCATCTGGGAATGCAGGTGCTGCAATTGCTGCCTACTGCGCAAGAGCAGGTATCCACTGCACGATCTACTGTCCAGCATCCACTTCAGAAAGCAAACTAAAACAGATCGCAGCTTACGGTGCTGCAATAGAACTGATACCCGGAAACCGAATGGCAACAACAGAAGCAGTGAAACAAACAGCAGAAAACACCTGTTATGCCTCCCATAACTGGCATCCTGTTTTCTTAGAAGGGACAAAAACAATTGCCTATGAAATCGTAGATCAATTTCATGGAAATGTACCATCACATATTATATGTCCTGTAGGATTTGGAAGTATCTACCTTGGCTTATATATTGGTTTTCGGGAAATGTGTGATGCCGGTATTATTGACAGTGTTCCACGTTTGCTGGGTGTTCAACCTGAAACCTGTTGTCCGATATACCGCACCTATATCAACAAAACAGACACAATCACAAGAATGCATCAGGCAGGAAAAACCCTTGCAGAAGGTATCACTGCTGAACTCCCTATCCGAGGGAAGATGATCTTAGATGCAATCCGTGATACCAACGGTGCTTTTACTACTGTTAGTGATGAAGATATTAAGTATGGATTGACAACATTAACTGAAAAAGGAATTTATGTTGAACCGACCTCTGCAGTTGTTATTAAAGGGTATGAAAAGTTTCAAGAGCAGGGAATAATCAGCAAAAACGATATAACCGTTTCAATTCTGACCGGTAGCGGTTTAAAAGCAAGTAAGGTGTTAAAATTCTAACTTGATGTGAAGAAAATCTATCTTATAATTGCTAATTTGTGGATACTTTCACTTTTTTCATCGCCAAGATCAGCGCGTATTTTATAGAAATATACACCGTTGGCAAGTGGTACACCTTCAGCATCTTCCGCATCCCATGCCGCCTCGTTGTATCCTTCTTTAGCAGAAATATTCTTTAATTCATGAATTCGTCTGCCTGAGACTGTATAAATCGTAATTTTCACCTCATCAGCATCAAGTGAGAGCTGATAGGTAAAGGTCGTTTTCCGCTTGAGTGGATTCGGAAAGTTATAGACTTGACTGATACGAAAATCGGTTTCTTCTGGTGTAAACCCTTCGTCATGTTTCAGCAGTAATCTATAGTCATAACTGGATAATAATGCCACCTCTGCTTTGAGTGTATTGACCAATTCTACTTCGTTTGTCTGGTGTGAATATCCAAATAAAGGGCCAAATTCCTCGAATTCAGTTATTATTGGCTGCATTGACCTTGAAAACTCAGCAGCACTGGTAAGTTTAGCATTAACAGCATTACCTTTGTTGGCTTCATAGCCGAGTGCAACCGCTTCAACCAATTTCTCACGACTTTGAAACAGTAGCATCCACAGATTCATCAAATGCACCGCATCATTTAAGTTCTGTGCTGCTTCAACATCAACAGGTTCAGCGAGTTCCCGTGCTAACCACATCTCATTCGCTGCGCGTTGCTGCGGTGCCAGCAGTGCAGTGAATCGTCCCACAGCAACCTGTGCTGTTTTCAATTCCGGTATTGCCAAAGTATTTTCTATTGCACTCGGACCAATCAGATTCCAAAACCTTGTAGCTAAACCAGCGGAACCGGTGCCGTAGCTTCCGCCGATAGATATAGAACTTGCGTAATCAGAAAAATAGCTTGCCAATGTGTTACCATTGACACGTAGGGCATTCAGCATCAACTCGCCTGCTTCCTTGTTCCCATAGCGTGTGACTAATTCATTCTGCATGAGTTGTAAATAGTCTGTCTGAATATCCCAATTCATACGAGCACTAACGATTCTGTCAAGGTATCCCAAACCTTCCGCAGCACCTTGCACAGTAAACCCATTTAACCCAAAAACATCATTTGAGGTTGCAAGTTGTCTCACACCTTGTACGAACAGATCACTCTCAATCATCCAGAACGGCATCACTTCCTCAACGTCATGAGAAAGCACAATGTATCGGTGTCCCATTTCTCTGAGTGCATTCATCTGCGGAATAGAGATATTGGGATCTACCACAGGTTCACCGTCCGCCCCCCATTTTTGCGAGAAAATCGTGCCTTTAGGCAACTGTCGCGCATAACCACCGTCGGGATCATGCAACCAACTTCTGTTATATCCAGATATGTAAAACTTGAAATCGGGTCGTATCTCACGTGCAGCGTTGATTATCGTAAAGTAGACCTCCCAAAGTTTTGCTTGTCCTTCAGGGGAACGATCACCACATTCCGCACAATCGCATGCCCGGGTTTCGTATCCCCATGACCGAAGATGAAATCCAGCTAATGCAGGATAGGTCTTAACGATTTCCTGTGTCAATTGATGGGCTAATGTATGAAATTCTGGCTTTGTCCAACAAAACGGACGATAAAAGACTTCGTTTCGTGAAGCACCATACAAAACCTCCGGTCCCAAAAGTTCTGGACGTGTCTGAATTAGTGCTTCTGTCGGTTCACCTGTAATATATAGGAATAGGTATGCGTCTATACCCCGATCATTTAGTGCCTTAAAGCGATTTTTGAGCGTTTGTATCCTATTCAAACGTTGGGCACGCGGTTCATCTTGAAATGCAGCAAATGCAGGTGAATCAACGTATTTGAATGCAGTCCCGAACCCATCTTCAATTCCGGTTCCAGTCCAGATCCCTTCCCCACCACTCATATTCACACGCTGCCTCGCAAGCCAATCGGGATCATCAATTTCTAATACTGCACGAACAGGGAAAAACGGGCGCGATGCCTCGTCAATGAAGGGAACTTGCAAAGAGGATGCAGGTGTAACTGCAATATTTGGATGGACTAGTGTGAGTCCTGTCAATGCGGTTATACATGCCTCTATGAACCCGTAGGCACCGTATATCACACCACGCGATGTGTGTGCTGTCACAATGATAACAATCTCTGTACCAAGGTCAACGGATTTTATCTGGTAACCTTCATCACCGATTTCATTCGGCAGATCCAAACCTGCTTCAGATTGAAGTGCGCGAATTGTGGGATTAGAGTTAGGCGTACCTAAAACAATCACAGATTGTGTGGTGGTAGGTTGTCGGTTGGTGTGTAAAGGTAGACGTACCCCAGTAAATTTTTCTATAAAGGTGCGAATTTCAGATGCAGCAAACTTTTCTTGAGGGGACGCATTCGCACCAATTTGCACAGTTGCAGTCGGTTGACCTGAAACAACAATTGGTATCTCCGCTGCAGCCGTATGCTTAGTTAATATTAAAAGACAGAATGTTATTTGCACAATAGTTTGGACAGTTTTTTGAGTCGTGATGCTTTTCATTTTCATTTTTAATCTCATGCTAAACACATTTCCCCCTATGGGACTTGGAGTGGGACTGGAAATGACTTTAGCCCTAGCGGGGCGAAAGGTGTATAGAGAACTAACGCAACACTACATACAAAGCCACAGCGGGACGAAAGGTGTATCATTTCTCAGCGTCATCATCCGGATCAAATTCGTATTTCGGAAAACACAGGGATTTGAATTTCATTATAAAAGCAGTGTCTGCATGTCTAAAATCTTATCCGTAGCAACTCACATTAGTGTGCATGTTCATGCCCTAACCCAGGAATAAAAAACAGTGTGCATAATGTTAGAATCAGTCCAATAACAAATGATATTTTAGTCGTGTTACTCATCTTGTCATCTGATGGGATACACCCTCCCCGCAGTCCATCCATCACAACATGTATTAATGTCCCTGCAGCGAAAGCGGTAAGATAGTCTGTAAACTCTATAAACATCCCTTGTTGTAAACGTTCACCCAGCACAGCACCTATAATAGGTGCTATCATAAGCGGTGATAGTTGCATCAATGATTGTGAAATCCCGTATCTTGTTCTTAATGCTGCTGTGATTACTGTTGCCACTGGTAAACGGTGTAACAATACCCCAAGTACAAGTATAATACCATCTTCTTGGTCTTTTGCTGCAACGCTGAGAGTAAAGCCATCAACAATTGCATGAATTGATAACCCTATAAGACTAATGTGTACGCCCCAAATGATACGCTTCCCAGTTTCTTCACGATTTCCAAAACGTTCCTGGGCCCAATGTGTGATATGTTCCAGCAACCATATCAGCAGAAACCCGCACCACACTAATAAAATAATGAAATAGTCAACCTTGATCGGGTGCCATTCTTTCAATGCATGATGGAATATCAATAACAAAACAAATCCCAGCACAATTCCAGCAGTGAAACCAAAAATAATTCGGAATTCATTCTGTTTTTTGCTATAATAAATAGCAATTATTGCACCAAGCAATACTGTTACAGTTGCAATAAATAAGTAAAATATAAGCATAATATAAAATATTATCAAATTTTTTGTTTGATTTCAAGATAATCTATGTTATACTTTATATATATTATTTTATATGTTCACAAACTTGACATATAAAATTGTTCAGTTAATCAGTATTTAGCGTTAATTTGTTTCTTTATATTCAAATATTATTCACGCTCAAATAAAAAACCTAAGGAGTCTGATTTTATGAAAGGCAAACTTATTCTGAAACCTTTTCTGCTGGCTTTGTTATTTGCTTTAGCAGTAGGTTCAATCTATTTACCAAACACAATTGCACAAGAAGAAGGTGCAGAAGAGACTGAAGCAGAATCTGCTGAAGATGATGCTGTTGAAGTTGAGAATGTTGTAGTTGTCGGTAACCGATTAAAGCCACGTTCAGTGCTTGAATCCGCAGTACCAATTGATATTGTTTCAAATGAAGATTTCCAGAAACAGGGTGGAACCGATTTACCGAATTTATTAAGAACGCTTGTTCCATCCTATAACGTTAACACACAACCTATTAGTGATGCAGGCACAGTTGTGCGTCCTGCAAACTTGCGTGGGTTAGCACCTGACCATACGCTTGTATTGATTAACAACAAGAGACGGCACCGTGCTGCTGTTATTCACTGGCTTGGAAATGGATTGGCTGATGGGGCACAAGGTCCTGATCTGTCTCCAATTCCCTCAATTGCATTGCAGCAAGTTGAAGTGCTGCGGGATGGTGCATCTGCCCAATACGGATCGGATGCAATTGCAGGTGTAATGAATTTCCAATTGAAAGATAGCAATCAAGGTGGAAGTCTTGAATTCAAACCCGGTATCTATCAATACGGGGATGGACGGCAATTTGCAGTCGCAGGAAACATCGGTTTAGGTTCACCTGAAACATGGGCAAATCTAAGCGTTGAATATGGCGCAGCAGACCCCACCATACGTTCAGTCCAGCGTCGTGATGCGACTTCGTTACTCGCCGCCGGTAATATGGATGTCAGAGACCCAGCACAAATCTGGGGACAACCGATTGTTGATAACGATTTCAAATTCTTTGCTAACTACGGAAGCACACTTAACGATTCTCTTGATTTCTATGGATATGCCAACTACGCAAGCAAACGGGTAGAAGGCGGTTTCTATTTCAGAAATCCCAATACTCGGAATGGTGTGTTTAGTAAGAGCGATAAGGATATTGTGCTGGTTGGAAATATGTCGGGGTTAACAGAAGAAATTGCTGCTTGGGAAACCCTTCGTAATGATTGGGAAAACCGTCGTATGGCGGCGGAAGAAGCAGGTGAGGAGTTCACTGAAGAGTTCACCGAACCACATCCCACTGATGCGGACGATATTCCAATAGTAAACCATGTACCGGATAAAGCAGCCCTTGACGAAGTTAAAAACGATCCCAATTTATGGACATTCCAAGAAATGTTTCCAGGCGGTTTTACGCCCCGATTTGGTGCAAACATGGTTGATAGCGCAGTACTTCTCGGTATTAAAGGTACTGCCTTTGAAGAATCGTTAGGTAATCCACTCGCATGGAATTTAAGCGGATACTTTGGACGCAACCATGCCGATTACTTTATCTTTAACACTGTGAATGCATCACTCGGGCCAGCCACCCCCACTGACTTTAATCCAGGTGACTACATTCAGACCGACTATAACCTAAACCTTGATGTGACCTATCCATTGCATCAAATGGTAGACATTGCCGCTGGATTGGAATATCGGAATGAAGGCTTTGAGATAGCTGAGGGACAAAAAGAATCATGGGAAATCGGACCATTAGCCACCCAAGGTTTTACCCCTGCTTCTAACGGATTCTCAGGATTTGGTCCTAATGCTGCTGGCGTGTGGACCCGATATAACGTTGCAGCCTATGTTGAAGGTGAAATCACACCCCTCGAAAACTGGTTTGTCGCACTTGCTGTACGCGGTGAAGATTTCGAGATTTTCGGTAGCACAGTCAACTACAAAGTCGCTACCAACTACGGTATCTCCGAAACCATGAAACTACGTGGTAGTTATAGTAGTGGATTCCGTGCACCAACACCGGGGCAACAGAACGCATTCAACATTACCACAGAATTCGATTTTGAGAAAGGGGATTTGGTGAATACGTCCACTGTCCCATCAACACATGAGGCTTCAGCATTATTTGGTGGAGAAGCACTTCAACCCGAAACATCACAGAACTTTACTCTTGGATTTACAGTTGAAATCCTTGACGTGAATGTCACTTTAGACCTGTTTGATATTCGGATGAAGGATCGTTTGTCACTATCTCAAGAGTTCACATTAGAACAGGAGCACAAGGATAAACTTGATGATCCAACCTTAGATAAGATCCGGTTCTTTACAAACGACTTTGATTCCATTACCCAGGGAATTGACGCTGTTGTCACTGTGCCGGTTCTTGATGGTAGTGTTATTGCTGTTTATAACTTCACACAGACTGAGGTTGTTGAAGCCGATGAACGGACAATCGACGCTGTTCGAGTCAAAGAGTTAGAGGAAAACCTACCAAAACATCGTGCAAGTCTGACAGTTGCGCAACCATTCCTGGAAAACTTCGGTGTGCTTGCTCGAGGAAGTTACTGGGATGACTGGTATGATTCTGAAGATGATGCAACTTACACTGGCAAGTTTGTTGTAGACCTTGAGGTTACATATACTGCTGACAGTGGTGTTACTTTCACTTTAGGTGGAACGAATATACTTGACACCTATCCAGATGAAAATCCAGCATATAACGAAGATAGCCCAGCGATTCCGGATGAAGGTTATAAAGCTCCTGATATTGGCAACAAATACGGACAATTTAGTCCCTTCGGTTTTGATGGCGCATTCTGGTATGCAAAAATTGGTTACAGTTTCTAAATCAATAACCTAAATTCCTGTAGGCGTGTTTGTAAATCTGCAATTCACGCCTACTTACTTTGTAAGTTCTGTCGTAATATAGGTATTTTTCATACAACTTGGGGAGATTAAATTATGAAAGGTATATTATCTATTAAACCACTTCTGTTCTCGTTTTACATAGTATTAGCAGCTTCTATGTGTTTTTTAACTGTGGTTGTAGCAGACAACCATGAAAGCGATGCTGAAACTGAATCGAGCGTAACAGAATCTGAGTCTGAAGTCGTAGAACTTAAAAAATGGTAATTGTTGGTACGCGCGCAAAACCACGTTCTGTGTTGGAATCTACCGTTCCTATCGATGTCGTTCTCAGTGATGACTTCGTAAAACAGGGTGGAACAGATTTACCTGACCTATTGAGAAATCTGGTGCCGTCTTACAATGTGAACGCACAACCGATTGCGGATGCAGCGACTATCGTGCGACCTGCTAACCTCAGAGGGTTAGCTCCAGATCACACACTCTTGCTCGTGAATGGAAAACGTAGACACCGCGCCTCAGTGATTACTTGGCTCGGTAACGGGTTATCTGACGGTTCTCAAGGGGCAGACCTGTCTCCAATCCCATCAATAGCTATCAAGCAGATGGAAGTCCTTCGGGATGGTGCATCTGCACAATACGGTTCTGATGCTATCGCGGGGGTGATGAACCTGCAATTGAAAGACAGTTACAAAGGCGGGTCATTAGAAATAAAGCCCGGTATATTTCAAGAGGGAGACGGTCTCACGTACTCCATCGCTGGTAATATCGGTTTAGGAACTGAAGACTATTGGGCAAATCTCAGTTTGGAATACGGAAATATGGATGAAACAGACCGTTCCGTGCAAAGAGACGATGCAACAGCTCTTGTCAATGCTGGAAACAGTCATGTTGCCAACCCAGCACAACCATGGGGACATCCTATTATTAGAGATGATGTTAAGTTCTTTGCAAACTACGGACTTAATATCGCAAACAATATAGAACTTTATGGCCACGGAAATTATGCGCAGAAGCAGGTTGAAGGTGGATTCTATTTCCGAAATCCGAATACACGTGGGGGTGTATTTAGTATTGATGATGGTGAAACCTTACTTGTCGGACGCGTGGCAGGAGAAGGTGAGGTGCCAGTTGTAACTATAACGGATAATGTGCCAGACCCAGAGGCGTTGCAAATAGTCCTTGATGATGACGATCTTTTCACTTTCCAAGAACTTTTTCCCGGTGGGTTTACACCACGGTTTGGAGCAGACACACAAGATGCTTCTTTCGTTGTCGGGTTAAAAGGAACTCTTGTTGAGAAATTAGGATGGGATTTGAGTGCTTCTTATGGACGACATGCATCTGATTTTTTCATCAACAATACCGTCAATGCATCACTAAGTCCAGATACACCCACTGAATTTGACCCTGGTGACTATATCCAAGCAGATACAAACTTCAACCTTGATCTGACATATCCACTTTCCGACCAAGTTTTCTTAGCCGTTGGCGGCGAATATCGAACAGAAACATTTGAAATTGTACAGGGTCAAGAAGAATCATGGATAATTGGACCACTGGCAAGCCAAGGTTTTAGTTCTGGATCAAACGGTTTTCCCGGTTTCAGTGATATCGCAGAAGGCAACTGGTCACGTTCCAATTTTGGCGGATACTTGGAGACTGTATTGACACCCATAGAACCATGGACTGTCAGTGCTGCTATTCGTGGAGAAGATTTTGAGGATTTTGGTAGTACGATAAACTACAAAATCGCAACAAGTTATGCTTTCAATGAAACAGTAATGGAATTCTTGTCTCTTAATCCAGAACTTGACATGAGGGTCCGTGGCAGTTATAGTACGGGCTTCCGAGCACCAACGCCAGGACAACAAAATGCGTTCAACGTAACGACAGAATTTGGTGAAAACAATACATTGGTGAACAAGGGTATATTCCTTCTACTCACGCCGCTGCGGAATTAGTAGGTGGCACTGCTCTTGAACCGGAAAAATCAAGAAACATCTCCGTTGGAACTGTTCTCAGTGACGGTGTTGTTAGCGTTACAATAGATTATTTTAGTATACGCGTTGAAGACCGTTTAGCACCATCAAGAGACTTCCAGCGCGGAGACGACATTACTGAAGAACAAATAAAGCAACTTGTCAATGAAGGCATAACAAGTGCTGAAAACCTTCAAGAATTCCGTTTCTTCACCAACGAATTTGAAACCAGTACGCAAGGTATTGACATCGTCCTTACTTCACCCATTCCTAAAGGCACTGTGAGTCTAGCATATAATTATACTGCTACTGAGGTTACTGAACATAATCCTGATATTTTGGATAACCAACGCGTACGCCTATTGGAGGAAGGACTGCCAAAACATCGGGGGAACATTACAGTTACACAAAATGTGCGTGATAACTTCGGTGTATTGGGACGTGTCAATTACTATGGGCCCTGGTATGAAGACGCTGTTGGCGCACAAATATTTGACGACGTGTTCTTAGTTGATCTTGAAATAAACTATGCTTTCGCAAATAACTTGGGATTCACATTAGGTGTGAATAATGTTTTCAATGTTGAGCCTGATACAATAAAATGGGCAGACCCGAACATTGAAAACTTTACAGGTTCAATCGTTGGCAGACCGTTTGGCGAATATAGTCCGTTCGGGTTTGGCGGTGCATTCTGGTATACCAAAATCGGTTACAATTTCTAATGTTATAGCATCATGTAAGGAAACGGATAAATACCGTTTCCTTACATATACCTAAGTTGCCACCTACTTTAGAATACTCTTGTTGGAGGGGTTTCTAACCCCGATTTATGACAGTTCGCATCAGCATTCGTTGTTTTTATGTTTTTTGTTATCAATCGGGGTTAGAAACCCCTCCAACAAATAATAGGTAGCAACTTGGGTTTACATACTACAGTTGAAGATAAAGGCAGTTTTTATGATTCTAAAGAGTAGAACAGCATATAGGCGTATTCCATTTTTTCTTTCTGTTACCATATTCTTCATCATAAGTCTACTCTTGTTAGGTTGTGAAAGAATAATACAAACTATCCCAACAGAAGACACAGAAACAACAACCAAAATCGGTTTTATCTATAGTCCACCTGATCCAGGAACAACACGGAACGGTGCTGAGATAGCGGTCGCACTCGCAAATGAGGCAGGCGGTATCAACGACTTACCGATAGAACTTCTCGTTAGAGAAGATAACAGAGATGCTGCACTCAGTGTTCAACACACTAAAGAATTGATCGCTGCAGGTGTATTGGCAATTGTTGGCCCCGACTATTCTAATCTTGCTGCTGAAGTGGGCGCGGTTGTCCAAGTGTCCGGTGTCCCAATGGTGACAACCTATCCCACAAACCCGAAAGTTACTCAACATGGAAATTATTCGTTCATGGGTGCATTCATTGATCCGTATCAAGCAGGCATCATGGCAGGTTTTGCTATACAGGAATTGAAAGCCGTAACAGCTGCAATCCTCACTGAAACAGGTAACACCTATTCGGAAGGACTATCGGAAGTTTTTATTGCGAATTTTAAAGCGCAAGGCGGCACAATTGCAACGCATCAATTTTACGATACTGGCACAACAGATTTTACTACGCAATTAATGGAAATTGCTGCAGTTAAGCCTGATGTAGATGTTATCTTTTTGCCAGGTTTGGGAGCTGAATTTCCGCTGGCGGTGAAACAGGCAAAATCTGATGAATTCGGCATTTCTGCGATCTTCCTCGGAGGTGACGGTTGGGATCGTCCCGACTTAGTTGAAATCGGTGGCATAGCGGTTGAAGGGAGTTACTTTGCGAATCACTTTTCGGCGGATGGTCAATTAAGCGAAACAGGACATCAATTTGTTACCGCTTATACCGCACAATTTGGCATTGCACCTGATGGTCCCGCAGCACTCGGGTATGATTCTACGGTTATTATAATTGAGGCGATGCATAGAACAACTGATTTAACCCCTGCAGCAATTCGTGACCAAATTGAAGCAACACAGAATTATAACGGTGCTACAACACTGTCCCATTTCGATCAAAATCGACATGCTATCAAGAGTTTAGTTATTAATACTATTAAAGATGGAAGGATACAATTCTATCAATCTATTTTACCGTAATATTCCTTATTTGGTGAATTATTGAAATAATTATACACCTCTTCTGTAGGAGCGACCTCCGGTCGCGACCGGAGGTCGCTCCTACAACTCAGAATGTAGAATTAATTGTATAATCCACCATTTATCGTAGTTAGAGGTACTTGTATCGCACCTCATAATTTTATTGAAAGGCAGATAAATTGAAATGAGCAATCAAAACAGAGATGCAGAATATACAATGGGTAGGAGCGAATCTGAAACGGATCGACTAATTGAACAGTCCGTACTTTACGATGATGTCACGCGACGCTTCCTATTGAGAAGCGGCATAACTAAAGGTATGAAAGTTCTTGATGTTGGCAGTGGGGCAGGTGACGTGGCACTTACACTTGCCGAATTTGTCGGTCCAGAAGGGGAAGTTGTTGGAGTTGATCTCAACGCAGATATTCTTGAAACAGCGAGAACTCGCGCTGACGCAGTTGGTTTTAAGAACATTAAATTCATTGCAGGTGACACCCGAACCCTTGAACTCCCAACAGACTTTGATGCCGTTGTAGGTAGACTTGTACTGATGTATATGGCGGATCCAGCAGAAGCACTCAAACATTTGGCAACACATTTACGTCCCGGTGGTATTGTTGCTTTTCAAGAGGTAGACTTTTCCCCTTATACTGTTGCTATTCATCCAGACACACCTTTGATAAATAATTTAGTTGACTGGGGACGTACCGTATTTGAACGTTCCGGTGCACATGTTGAAATGGGGATGGAACTCTATAAGGCCTATGTCGACGCGGGTTTACCCGAACCTGCACTACATTTTGAGGCACCCATGGGCGGGCCTGAAGATTGGCCTGGGTTCGCATATCTTGAAAATAGTTTTCGGAGCATCTTACCGTTAATAGAGGTTTACGAAATTGCTACTGCTGACGAGGTAGGTGTAGACACACTTGCAGCACGGATACAGGCTGAAGTCGCTGCATCAAAACGACCCATAATGTTACCACCACACGTCACTGCTCATACGACATTAGAAGCATAATTATCGGATAGCAAAGAACCTACGGTATGAAAACAGGATCTAAGGTGGTTTTGTGATGTTTATGCAATTTTCTGATGAAATCGGTAAAGTTGTGAATGAGAAAGATCCATCTACTTTGGATTCAGAATTTCTCACAGAAAACCGCGTTTATCACGGGGATTCTCGAATCCTTTTGAAACGTGTCAAGCCTGAATCTATCGCGTTAAGTGTCTGGTCACCTCCTTATTTTGTCGGCAAATCTTATGAAAAGGATATGTCTTTTGAGGATTGGCAAGCTCTTTTGCGACAGATTATTGCCCTTCATTTTCCACTCATAAAACCCGGCGGATTCTTAGCTATTAACGCAGCCGATATATTATGTTTTAAGGATATATCAATGCCTAAAATAATGGCTGAAAATGTGTCAAGAAGGAAAATAGCTCTGACAAAAGAGCAGATTGTATCGGTTCAAAAAACACACCCTACATGGAATCGCCACAAACTCGCGGAATATTTCGGATGCAGTGAACAAACAATTGATAGACGTTTGAATGGAAATAACATTCGCGGTGGGAAATACCAAACACAGACAAGAGTATTCCTTGTCGGAGGTTTTATTCAAGAGATCGCAAGTAAAGCAGGTTTTTATTTGTACGATGGACGTGTATGGATAAAAGATGCAGCTTGGGAAAACTCAAAGTGGCACACAATTTCTTATCGGGCTGTTGATGAATTTGAATACGTATATATATTCTGGAAACCTGGTACAACGAAGGTAAACCGTGGAAGACTTACCAGACAAGAGTGGGTTGATTGGGGTTCACGCGCGGTTTGGCAAATTCCTTCTGTACGAAGTAATGCGGACCACGATGCTAAGTACCCCGTTGAACTGCCGAGAAGAGTCATAAAATTGCTTACAGAAACTAATGAAACAGTACTTGACTGTTTTATTGGCAGTGGGACTACAGCAATAGCGGCACTGAGCCAAGGAAGAAAATATATTGGAATTGATAAAGAGAAAAATTCTGTGGAAACCGCATTAAAAACTATTTCAAATTTTGAAAAAGATAGGTGCTACGAGGTTGCTTTTCCCAGCAATAGGGAAACACAATTAGAAAACTCAGCGATAGGAAGTGGAGTGGTTTCCGAAAGAAAAAATCCCTGTGTTCACCAAGTTCAAGAGAAAAATCAATCAAATCCACAAGAAATTAAATCTGCATAATTATGTCAAATAGTGATGCCACCTATACCTTAGGACGCACATCACACGAAACAACACGCCTGATTGAACAATCAAGAATCTATGGGGAGTCCACAAGACTTCTTTTGGAACGCGCTGGAATTAGTGCGGGTATGCGTGTCCTTGAAATCGGAAGCGGAGCAGGTGATGTTGCCCTTATGCTTGCTGAACTTGTCGGTCCATCCGGACAAGTTGTCGGAGTGGATGTCAATCCCGCAATACTTGACACTGCACGGCAGCGTGCTTCTGACACAGATATGGACAACATCCAATTCATCGCAGGGGATGCCAGAACACTTCTTTTTGAAGAGAAATTTGACGCACTGATCGGCAGGTTCGTGTTGATGTATATGTCCGATCCTACATCAGCGTTAGAGAAACTCATTACGCATTTAAAACCAGGTAGAGTTGTTGCTTTTCAGGAACCGGAGTATACACTTTATCCTGGATATTCACATCCAGATACACCACTTTTGAATAAACTGTATAGGTGGATTTTGGATGTGTTTGATCATTCAGGGGCACATCTTGATATGGGAATCGGACTCTACCGTGCTTTTGTTGAGGTGGGTTTGCCACCACCAGAGATGCATTTCCACGGTCCAATCGGGGCAGCAGCAGATTGGTCGGGTTACCGATATATGGTAACCATCTTCCAAAGTCTACTTCCCCTCATTGAGAAATACGGTATAGCAACTGCAGATGAGGTAGATATAGAGACATTAGGGGAACGGCTGCGACAAGAAGTATTAGCATCAAAACGTCCATTTTTCCTACCACTGCATGTAACTGCACATGCGCGATTGTGCCTATAAAAAAGTAGGCGCGTACTAAACACACCTACACATTGAGTTATATCTATCAGGAAATACTATAAATTAACGCACAGAAGACTTCAGGTTTCCCCAAGTCGTTGTCAATTTTCCGCGTGCGTCCACAGCAAGGTGTTCAACCATACCATTATTCATAATGGATTGTACTTCCTCTTGTGTTAGCCCACGTTTCCAGACGCTGAGTTCATCCATGAGTCCGTTGAACGGACGGTTATCGTCTATGTTATATCCAACACGTGCCCCCATATCCCAATCTCCAGCGATTTTGCCGTTTGCTCGTGCTTTTTCATTCGAAACTTCTTCACCATTGATATAGAGATATGCCATACCTTCTTCACTGCTAAATGTACCAGCATAGTGTACCCATTCGTTTGCCTTGTTTTTTCCAGCTCGGATATCAAATAGTGTTTGATTCTCCGAACTTCGGTTTAACCAGCGGTAGTTTCCATCACCGCGTGCTTCGGGATGAACAAGCCAGACATTATTTCCTGCGCGCGCATTGAATATCGCCATGTCCGTTATGCCTTCAACATTGATCCACGCGATAACACTCATCCCCTCTGTTGGAATATCATCAGGGTTGATGCCAGGACCATTTAGGTCAAGAAAACTACCCGTAGCAAAATGGGCTGCTTTGCCAAACTTACCATCATCTGATTGCTTTACATTACCGTTTATTTTGCCGTTGTATTCACGTCCAGATTTCTCAAGAACGGTGTCTCCATCAAACTCTTCAAAGTCAAAATAGAGGACCAAATCCGGATCTAACACATCTGCGGACAGAGTATTTATTTGAAGTATTGTAAAAATACATATAAGTATCAAAACACAGTGTTTCATTTTTTGTTTTTTCCTTTTATTTTCATTTATAGAATTTTATTAACCTTTATAGTTTAACACCTACTTTTACAAATCTGCAAATAAAAATCACAAGAGTTTTTTCCTTGATATTAACAGTGTATTAAGATAAATTAAAGTGATGACTTTGGAGTAACCTATATGAAAATATCACCCATTGATTGGACAATAATTATCGGCTATATCCTGTTTGCCCTTGGACTCGGTATCTATTTTTCCAAACGGGCAGGGAAGAATATCAACGAGTTCTTTGTATCAGGACGTAATCTCCCATGGTGGTTAGCAGGTACATCTATGGTAGCAACGACCTTTGCTGCCGACACTCCCCTTGCTGTAACCGAGCTTGTTGTCAAGGATGGGATCGCAGGAAATTGGTTATGGTGGAACGCTGTTTTGAGCGGCATGTTAGCCACATTTCTGTTTTCAAGATTATGGCGACGATCAGAAATCATTACAGATGTTGAGTTCACTGAACTACGATACTCAGGACCTTCAGCAAGTTTTTTACGAGGTTTCCGCGCCTTGTATATCGGTTTGCCGATGAACTGCATTACGATGGGATGGGTCATCCTTGCAATGCAGAAAATTGTTAGGTTGACCTTTAACCTTCCAGATGATGCTAATACAAAGATATTAATTGTCTTGGGATGCTTACTTATTGCAGGTATTTATTGTGCATTGTCAGGATTTTGGGGCGTTGTCATGACTGACATCGTGCAGTTTGGCATGGCTATGATAGGTTCTATTGCACTTGCAATTATCGCAGTTGACAAGATCGGCGGCATAGGCGTTCTGAAAGAGAAATTGGTGGAGGTTTACAAGGTTGATCACAGTATACTCAATTTTACACCTGATTTCAGTGCTGGCAAAATGGCAATTATCACCTTCGGGGTTTATCTTGGCGTGCAGTGGTGGGCATCAAACGGAGTTGACGGTAGTGGATATATCGCCCAAAGGATGTTCGCCGCTAAGAATGAACGACACACACTGCTCGCAACATTGTGGTTCAATATCGCACACTACACTTTACGTCCGTGGCCCTGGATACTCGTCGCATTGGTAGCAATGGTGGTTTATCCGCACATTGGTGACCCTGACCATCTGAATCCAGCACTACAAGACCCCGCAGCCGGTTACCCGTTGCTTATGCTTGAGTATCTACCTGTTGGTTTGCTGGGACTCATGCTGACAGCGTTTTTGGCGGCTTTCATGTCTACGATTGATACACACCTCAACTGGGGCGCATCTTATCTCGTCAACGACTTTTACAAACGATTCATAAAACCGGATGAAACACCCAAACATTATGTTGCTATTTCACGATTTTTTGTAATTCTCATCATGATCATTGCTGGGGTGTTCAGCCTGTTTATGAACTCTATTTCAGGTGCTTGGAAATTTCTGTTCGCAATAAACGCTGGAATCGGACTCGTGCAGATTCTGCGGTGGTATTGGTGGCGAATTAACGCATGGTCAGAAATATCCGCAATGGTGGCAGCGTTAGTTGTTTCAATCTTTGTGTTTATACATCCAGCAACAAAAGATGAATTCGCATTCCAAATGCTGCTCATAGTGCCAATTTCTACTGTCGTCTGGATAGTTGTCACGTTCATAACAGAACCTGTTTCAAATGAAACACTAATCTCCTTTTACAAAAAAGTTAGACCCAGTAAAGGTGGGTGGAATTGGGTTGCAAAGACAATAGAAAACGAATCAAAAATAACAGATATTCAAGATACACAAACTGATACTAAGATACCTGCACTGGTCAATTGGATTGTCGGAGTCATTTTTATTTATTCATTCCTATTTAGCATTGGCAAACTGCTATTAGGATTCGTCAGTTCTGGTCTAATTTTTCTTTCAATCGCAATTATTAGTGGAGCGATCATGTTTAAAAATTTACCGAGCAAAGAGGGAAGAGATATTTGAAAAGTATAGGTATTATTCCAGCACGTTATGCTTCAAGCCGTTTTGAAGGAAAGGCATTAGCAGACATTTTTGGGAAACCGATGGTGCAGCATGTATATGAAAATGCTTGCAAGTCAAAAATGCTCAGCCAAGTGATTGTCGCTACAGATGACAATCGAATCTACAACGCTATAAAAAACATTGGTGGCAATGTCCAGATGACAGGTGAGTTTTCCACCGGATCTGACCGTGTGTCATACGTGGCTGAAAAACTGCCATGTGATATCGTAGTCAACATACAAGGCGATGAACCCCTGCTTGAACCTGAACAGATTGACATGATGCTGCAACCCTTTGTGAACAGACCGGATGTTCAGGTTTGCACTTTGAAAGAACGAATACACACTTTAGAGGACTATCTTGATAGGAACGTCGTGAAAGTTGTTACGAATCTGAATGGCGATGCGTTGTACTTTTCAAGGGGTACTATTCCCTGCACACCAATAAACAAGCAACTTAATTTTAATGAAAACATGCCGGTATTTAAGCATATAGGATTATATGCTTTCCGAAAGGAACAACTCCTTGCTTTCACATCATGGGAACAAACCACTTATGAGATTATTGAAGGATTGGAGCAGCTACGATTTTTAGAAAACGGCATCCCCATCCATGTCGTCGAAACAGACACCACACTTATTGGCGTAGATGTACCTGCAGATTTGGAACGTGTAAAACAGATTTTAAAAATGAGAGGCATTGAAGGAAATGACTAAATACATATTTGTTACTGGCGGCGTGATCTCAGGAATAGGCAAAGGAATTACAACCGCTTCTTTAGGCAGATTGCTCATAAACCGAGGTTTTAGAGTGAACGTCGTGAAAATTGACCCATATCTGAATGTTGACGCAGGTGTGATGAACCCTTTCCAACACGGTGAGGTCTTTGTAACACACGATGGAGCTGAAACTGACTTAGACGTAGGAAATTATGAAAGGTTTCTTGGCGTAGACCTGAACCAACAATCAAATTTTACAACAGGTTCGGTTTACCACGAAGTGATTACAAAAGAACGCCGCGGGGATTACCTCGGTCAGACCGTTCAACTAATTCCACATGTTACGGATGAAATCAAACAACGCATCTATCAGATCGGTAGAGATAGTGCTGTTGATGTCGTTATTACGGAGATCGGCGGCACCGTTGGTGATTTTGAAATGTTCCCATTTATTGAAGCGATCCGTCAAATAGCAGTGGAAGTCGGTCGAGAAAATACTTTGTTCCTACACGTCTCGCTCATTTATACCTTTCCAAACGGAGAAAGCAAAAGCAAACCGACACAACACAGCATCAGGAAACTTCAAGAATTGGGTATCCAACCCGACCTGCTATTATGTCGCACAAGTCACACAATTGATGAAAGTATCCGTAGGAAGATTTCACTGCTTTGCGGTATCAGTGAGGCATCTATTCTTGAAAGTATGGATACGAACTGCGTTGATGAAATTCCACTGAATTTTGAGGTACAGGGCATGGGACATCTTGTCTCCAAAAAGTTAGGTCTTATGAGACGTGCAACCTTGGATGCCGAATGGATTGCAATGGTTGAAAAACTCAAGAACCCAAAACATTCTGCTAAAATCGCAATTGTCGGGAAATATACCACTGGCAGTGACGCTTACATTAGTGTCGTTGAGGCAATAAAACACGGTGGCGTTGCGAATGAAGCACAGATTGAAATCGAATGGATAGAAGCAGAAATGCTAACAGAACATGACAATATAGATGAATTTTTTGAAGGTATAGACGGAATCTTGGTCCCTGGAGGATTTGGATATCGTGGTATCGAAGGTATGATTACGGCAGCAAAATTCGCACGCGAAACACGTATCCCATATTTCGGATTGTGTCTTGGCATGCAATGCCTCGTAATAGAATTTGCCCGTAATGCCGCAAACATGCAGAATGCAAACAGCACAGAGGTCGATGAAAAAACACCGTATCCAGTCATAGATTTGATGTTTGAACAACGCTCAATTGCAGACAAAGGCGCAACAATGCGACTTGGACATTACCCTTGTGTTCTCAAAGAAAACACTAAAAGCTACGATGCATATCAACAACCCATTATATTAGAACGGCATAGGCATCGCTATGAATTGAATAACGATTTCCGTCCACAATTAGAGGATGCAGGTCTCTGTTTCAGTGGTGTATCTCCTGATGAAAGTCTTGTGGAAATTGCTGAAGTCCCCAATCACCCATGGATGGTCGGTTCACAATTTCATCCTGAATTCCAGTCTAAACCGCTTGCACCACACCCATTATTCAAAGACTTTATTGCAGCAGTATTAGCATATCAGCAAGAACATAATGAATTAGGAGAAGAAGCATGAGCAACACAGCAACGCTCCACACTGGCGCATGGTATGGAGATGAAGAACTGACCCTAAATTTTCCAACTGGCTGGGAAGTGGAAATGTTAAACCAAACGGATGCCCCAGCACTCTCAAACGCACAAATTGAGCAAGCATTTGCACAACCGATCGGTACAAAACGCATCGTTGAAATTGCAAAAGAGAAAAAAAGTGCAACCATTATTGTAGATGATTTGAGCCGTCCGACCCCCGCGTATCAAGTCGCTCCGGTGCTATTACGAGAACTTACCGCAGCAGGCATACCGAAATCAGATATCCGATTTGTCATCGGTGTGGGAGCACACCGTCCCATCACTAAGGAAGAGATGGCAAAGAAACTTGGGCGGGATATTGTGGCAGAATTTGAGGTTACCAATCATGATTTCTTGAGCGGCGACCTTCGTGCTTTGGGACATCTTGAAAACGGCACACCCGTCTATATCAACCGAACAGTCGCAGATGCAGACGTTAAAATCTGTCTTGGGGGTATCTATCCTCACAGTTCTGTCGGTTTTAGTGGTGGCGCAAAACTTATCGTCCCCGGTACCGCAGGATTTACCACCATGTATTATTTTCATACATTTCCACAGGGACGCGGACCGGCAGTGATTGAAGGACAAAGCGAAGAACCGGACCGTCGCGATACCATTGAAATGGCAGCCGATGTGCTTGGATTAGATGTCATCGCAAATGTCGTCCTAAATAGCCGACGTGAAATCTGTGGTTTGTTTGTAGGAGATTTCATCAAAGCACACCGCAAGGGCGCGCAATTTGCATTGAACACCTATAGAACGAAAATATCGGAAACAACCCGAACACAAAGTGACCTTGTTGTGATTAACTGTTATCCACTCGACGCAGATGCAATCCAACTTGATAAGGCACTTGCAGCGTTTTCTTACTTTGAAAATGCATATACGATTGCACTCTATCCTGCAACTGACGGCTCATGTTTTCACGGATTATTTGACCGACTTGATTACAAACGCTACCTACAACAAAAAATAGATAGGTTACCCACAGTCCCATCACCGGAACCAAAACTTGGAAGACCTACACAACTCCATGTCTGGTCCGAACATTTTGATAGAGATGATTTCTACAAAGAATATCCATCCTCTCTGCTTTTCCGCGACATAGAACAACTGATTCAACTGATGTCTGAGAAACTCCCCGCACGCGCGAAAGTCGCAGTTTTGCCCGCGGCAGGAATTCAGGTATTAATGCAAAAATAACGGCTGTGTAAGCATTTTGTAGAAACCACATGCTACAAAACTATTGACATCTCAACCGATTTACGTTATCCTATAAATAAATATAAGCAATAGGTGAGACAAAAATAGAAACAAACAAAGCAGAATTAGAAGAAATACGCAATCTATTCAATACGAAGATTGGACATTTTGCAGACAAAAGTGCAAGATGGCTATTCAAAAAAACAGAGAACTTACACGGATTGGTACTGATCCTTGCCAGCGAACTTGCTGAACGACTTGACTTTACAAAAACAAAGGTGGAAAACAGGAGTATTGTTGACGACACATTGCGAGATCTAGTGTCTGATATGGTATTTACCGTACCGTTTCGAGACGACACCTTAAGAGACGACCTCACCATCTATATCCTCTTAGAGCATCAGTCTACCGTTGACCACCTGATGGGGTATCGGATGTTGTCCTATATGTGCCAAATATGGCATGGGCAACTGCAGGAACAAAAAAATGCGAAAGCACCTGTAAGTCAGTGGCGTTTGCGTCCGATCCTTCCTATTGTCTTTTATACGGGTGAACAACAATGGCAACTACCCATTTCCCTGTCCGTAGCAATGGATTTACCAGAGTTGATGACACGTTTTGTTCCAACTCATGAGACCTTACTCTTAGATGTGAAGAACGAAACCATACATACGTTTACAGAAGCGGATCATCCTTTCGCATTGTTAATGATCGTACTGAAACAAGAAAACGCTGATGAAAAAACATTGCATGAAGCATTGGCTGCAGCACTTGCATACTTGGAAAACTTAGCTACTGAAAATCCAGAACTACACAAACACGCGATTCTTTATTTACATTATCTGGTTTTTTTTTACACGCCCTGAAGAGGAACAAACCCATTTCCGACAACTCTTACAAACCCACACGCATGATAAAGAGGTTGAAAACATCATTATGACCGGTGCAGAAGCTCTTATACAAAAAAGTAAAGCTGAAGGTATAGAACAAGGTATAGAACAAGGCATACAACAAGGTGAAAAACGAGGGCAAATACAGGCAAAACGGGAGGTCCTCTTGAAATTTATTGACCTCCGTATAGGTAGTGTGCCCGATACGGTTATCCGTAAAATCTCAAGGATACGAAGCCGTTCCCGTTTAGACGCTCTTTTAGAACAGGTAGCAACCGCACAAACGCTTGATGATATCCAATGGCAGTAGCATAACCGAAGCATTTTTATCTTCATCAGGCGTTCATACTATTGTATTACTAATCCTTGTTCAGACAGGAAACCATAACTAAACACATTCCAATATAACGCAAATAATGCAATATCAGAGATTGTGTGTGTTTTCCTTGTAGGTGCATCTTCTTAGAATGCTGTTTAAATGGAGACAAACAATGAACAATACTACAACAGTCCACTCCCGTGCTTGGTACGGTGACGAAGAACTGGCTCTCAATTTCCCAATGGATTGGGAAGTGGAAATGTTGGGACCAAAAGACGCACCGCCACTTTCTGACGCACAAATTGAGCAGTCATTTGCAGAACCTATCGGCACAGAACGTATCGCTCAACTCGCAAAAGGGAAAAAGAGTGCTGCCATCATTGTAGACGATCTGAGTCGACCAACACCCGCTGCTAAGATCATTCCATTCCTCTTGCGTGAACTCTCAAACGCAGGTGTGCCAAAATTAGGAATCCAATTCGTCGTCGGTGGCGGGTCACATCGTCCACTTACACAAGAAGAAATCGCAAAAAAAGTCGGGGCAAATATTGCCACAGAATATCAGATAACAAACCACAACTTTATGGGGGGTGACCTGCGGGGATACGGAAGTCTTGACAACGGTATGCCTATCTATATCAATAATGTTGTTGCAGATGCGGAGTTCAAAATCTGTTTGGGTGGAATTTATCCGCACGGTGCCGTTGGGTTTGGCGGGGGGCAAAGTTAATTGTTCCCGGTGTCTCTGGTTTCGCAACGATGTTCTATTTCCACACATTTTCTGCCAGTCGTGGTCACGCTGTTATTGAAAAAAAGAACGAAAAACTGGATCATCGCGATTATGCTGAACAGGTTGCAGCAGTCATCAGGCTTGATGCCATAGCAAATGTTGTGCTTAATGCCCGTCGCGAGATTTGTGGTTTGTTTGTCGGTGACTTTGTTCAAGCACACCGTGTAGGTGCACACTTCGCTTTGGAAACTTACGGCACGCACATACCAATACAGTCAAGAAAAGAAACCGATCTGGTTGTGTTAAACTGCTATCCACTTGATAGCGATCCCATTCAAACAGGAAAAGCACTGTGGGCTACACGCTACTTTGAAAAGGCGTATAAGTTAGCACTAAACCCAGCAAGCGATGGCATTTGCTATCACGGGTTATTTGATGAAATTGACTATAAACGCTATCTTGAACAGAGAGCAGAAAGAACGCAACCTGAACTTCCAGCACCCAAAATCGGAGACAGAGACCAACTTCATGTCTGGTCAGAACATTTTAGGGTGGACGATTTTTACAAAAAACACGCAAACGGTATCATGTTCCGAAACCTTGAACAACTCATACAACTTTTTGCGGATAAACTACCATCCAACGCAAAAGTCGCTGTCCTACCTTCAGCAGGAATTCAGGTCATAGCAGAGGAATAAATTAGAAGCCGATGTTATCTTCCCTTAGAAATTACCTTCTACGTATAAATGCCCTTCTTGGAAAAATTGAAATAGGTATGTTATGTCTAATAGTCGCAATGATGGTTGGACTTGCGGTGCTCGAAATCATCTTACGTTACATTTTCAATGTAAGTTTGTTATGGAAACACCACATGCTGCAGAACCTAACACTCTGGCTGTGTTTTTTAGGTGCCGCTCTTGCCTCATCTGAAAGACGGCATATCAGCATTGATATTCTAAGAAGAATACTTCCTGAATCCGCAATGCGATACATATCTTTATTAATTGATGTGCTTAGTCTGATTGTTGTGAGTATCTTAGCTTATTATGGATTTGATTTTTTGAAGGAAGAACGAATGATGACTACAACATTGATAGGTTCTATCCCGCTGTGGTGGGCAAAGACGATTATTCCAGGTGGATTTATTCTCATTGGAATTCACTTGTTGCTGCAACTGATAATTAATCTGATTTCACCACTCTACTTTCAGATAAATGTTGAAGGAGAAACAGACTGATGGGAATAATCATTGGAATCGGTTTGACAGCCTTTGCAATTTTGGGCGGATCGATCTTCGTCTTACTTGGTGGTGCAACAATTATCGGATATATTGTAGCAGAGGATCCCCTTTCTCCAATTATAACTGATTTCAACAGGATCATAAAACATACAACGATTCTTATTATTCCACTGTTTACTTTTGCTGGCTATGTGATTGCCGAAGGTAAAGCTCCACAGAGATTAGTTGCTTTTGCGCGTGCAAGTGTCGGTTGGTTGCCGGGTGGAATCGCTGTTATTGTGCTTGTGACTTGTGCGTTCTTTACAACTTTTACAGGAGCGTCTGGTGTAACAATCATCGCTCTCGGTGGGTTGGTCTATCCGATCCTGCGGCAAACCTATAATGAAAGGTTTTCACTGGGATTGATTACGGCTTCAGGTAGTATCGGCCTCCTTTTTCCCCCAAGTATCCCACTTATACTCTACGCAATTATTGCGGAAGTTCCAATCGGAACGATGTTTTTCGCTGGTATTATACCGGGCATTATCATTCTCTCGGTACTAAGTACATATTGCTGTGGATGGAGCGTGTTCGAAAAAGCAGAAAGGACAAAGTTCAGTTGGCCAACTTTCGTAAATACCCTCTGGGAAGCAAAATGGGAAATACTTCTACCGATTCTTATATTGGGTGGACTCTTTAGTGGAATTAATCTTGATGAAGTCGCTGCATTGACTGTCATATATGTCTGTATAGTAGAAATATGCATTCATCGATCCATTTCTGTGAAAACCTTGCCCCGTCTTGTAAAGGATAGCATGATTCTGGTGGGGGCAATCCTAATCATACTCGGTATAGCTACAGCATTTACGGGTTATCTAATTAACCTTGGTGTGCCAGATCTTGTCCTTGAATGGATTCAATCATTCACAAAGAACAAAATCATTACACTTATCGGACTTAATATCTTCTTACTAATCATAGGTTGTTTGATGGATATCTTTTCAGCGATCGTTATTATTGTTCCTCTGCTGATTCCAATTGCAGAAGGTTTCGGAATAGATAAGATTCACCTCGGTATTATTGTCTTAACAAACCTTGAAATTGGTTATCTGACACCCCCTGTAGGTTTGAACCTGTTCATCTCAAGTATGAAGTTTGATAAATCCATCATCTTATTGTATAGATCCGTTTTGCTTTTTATTGGATTGCTGTTGATCGCATTGATACTTGTAACTTATATACCAGATTTGAGTCTCTGGCTACCTCGCGTGCTTGGAAAAATAACAACTCCGTTGATGTAAGCCATCAACAACTTTACAATTTACATCAGTAAACAAATGTGCTATAATAGAATTAGTTTCAAATTATAAGAGGAGATATACTATTATGAAACAGAATCGTTGGTCAAATAGCATGAGTTCCAGAGTTGTGTTATATATAATATCTATACTTGCAGTTGCAACCATAATTGTGGGTTGCCAAGATTCTACAGATAAAGGTGAGTTTAAAGTTGCTATGCTTCTTCCTGCTGATATTACAGATGGTGGATGGAATACTTTAGCACACCAAGGTCTTATGTTAATCGAAAAGGAGTTGGGGGCTACAGTCAAACATGTTATAAGTCGAACACATACCGATCAAGAAGAACACTTCCGCTTTTATGCTGATAAGGGTTTTGACCTAATTATTGGACACGGTTATGAATTTCAGGGGCCCGCAAAAGCAGTCGCACCGGATTTCCTTGATACGATATTCATTACATCTTCTGGCGGAACTATAGAAAAGAATATTTCTCCTATGAACCTACGCGTTGAACAACCTGCCTACCTATGTGGTATAATCGCTGGGATGATGACAAAAGAGAACAAAATTGGTGTTATCGGTGGAGAAGATATCCCATCGGTCGAAAGCACATTCATTGCCTTTCAAGAAGGTGCGAAAAGCGTCAACCCGGACGTTGAGTTACGTACCGGATGGGTTGGGAACTGGAATGACGCTGGAAGAGGTAAAGAAATTGCACTTGCACAGATAAATGAAGGGGTAGATTTCCTTTTCCCAAATGCTGATGCTGCCGGGCTCGGTGCTTATGAAGCTGCAGAAGTCGCACAAAAGGATGGTAAAACAGTATACACCTTTGGTGCCAATCTTGACAAAAGTGACATTTCCCCAGAAACAGTACTTGCTAACGCTGTCGTTACACCTAAAGTATTTGTCCAGATTGCTAAGATAGTTAAAGAGGCAAAGACAAAACCAGACGGTAAGTTTAATCCACAAATTTACACTTTCAATATGTTAACCGACAATGCTATCTCATTCAACTACAATCCAGAAATGAAAGATAAAATACCACAAGAAGTGATAGATGCTGTTGAGGAAGCGAAAGCAAAGATACTTGCCGGTGAACTTGAGGTGCCTCAAATTGATTTTACAGCTGAAAAGCAAGAATAATTTTATAGTGAGCGAACAGTTCAGTTAGTAATTCCTTGTAAGATGAAATCTTTAACAATGACACAAAGAATGTACATTGATGGGATTGAGGTTACGTTTACTGAAGGTGAAACAATCCTTGAAGTAGCACAACAACACCAAAAAGAGATTCCAACACTTTGCTATGACCCGCGCTTGGAACCGTTTGGCGGCTGCCGACTATGCATCGTTGCCTTAGAAGGGACAAGAAATCCTGTGGCAGCATGCACAACAAAAGCCACTCCGGATATGATTGTTACCACAACAACCGATACGATTGAAACACTTCGTAAGACGCTACTTGAAATGGTAATCAGTGAGAACCGTGAAGTAGATGTCCATCCGTTACGCGGTTATGCGTCAAATGAACTGGCAAACCTCAGGGACAAATATGGGATTGATGGTACAAGAATAACAGGAACAACGTCAGGAACGAATAAACCCGATGATAATCCATTTATACTCAGAGATTACGAGTTGTGTATTTCCTGTTATAGATGTGTCCGTGTCTGTGCCGAACAGGAAGGTGACCACGCCATCAATGTGATGAACCGTGGCTTTCACACGCAAATTACAACAGAATTTGACGGGTTGCTCAAAGACTCTGCCTGTACATTTTGTGGTCAATGTATCCAAACATGTCCAACCGGCGCACTTGCCGATAAAAAAGCACTACGTTCCGTTGATGCAGTTAGTGATTCCCCCCTTGATAAGACAAGAACCATTTGCCCCTATTGTGGTGTGGGGTGCTCTGTTGATATACTTACAACAGACGATAAAATTGTCGGTATCCATCCTGCAATGGATGGACCTGCCAATCAAGGTGCATTATGTGTCAAAGGGCAGTTCGCCTTTGATTTTGTGCAACATCCTGACCGTTTGAAAACACCCCTTATCCGTGATAAAGGTGGTAAACTTCAGGAAACAACATGGGACAAAGCACTTGAAAAAGCTGCAGATGGATTCAAAAGTGTTTATGAGAAACATGGTAGACATAGCATTTACGGTATCGCTTCTGGTCGAGCACCGAGCGAAGCAGCGTATCTCATGCAGAAGTTCATTCGTGCTGGATTCGGGACGAACTATATTGACAATTGCAGCCGTGCCTGACACGCACCAACCGTTGCCGGTCTGGCAGCGACAATCGGACGTGGGGCAATGTCCAATCCACTTGTTGATATGCAAAAACCGGAGGTCATCTTCTGTATCGGCACGAATATGACTGAATGTCATCCTGTTGCAGCAACTGGATTGAAGAAGGCTATCGCCAACGGTGCAAAACTCATCGTTGCCGATCCACGACGAATCGGTTTAGCGGAATTGTCACACCTCTATCTACCGCTCCGTGTGGGATCAGATACGGCACTTCTTCTCGGCATGGCACACGTTATCGCGCGTGAAGGTCTGATTGATGAGGATTTCATACAAAAACGCACTACAGGTTTTGATGAATTCTTTGAACATATAAGTCAATGGACACCGGAATGGGCAGAAACTATCACGGGGGTTCCAGCAAAGGACATTGAAACCGCTGCAATGTGGTACGGAGCCTCCAAAAAAGCAGCTATCTACTATACACTCGGTATCACGGAGCATATTTGTGGTGTGGAGAACGTCCAAAGTCTATGCAACCTTGCGCTGATGACAGGTAATATTGGACGCGAAGGAACTGGTATCAATCCAATGCGTGGTCAAAACAACATACAGGGGGCAGGGGACAGCGGGGCTTTACCAAACAATTATCCCGGTTTTCAATCCGTTACCGACCCTAAACATCAGGAAAAATTCACAGCGGCTTACAGTAGAGAAATCGAACTTGAGAAAGGGATGACAAAGGTTACTGCTTTAGAACTGTGTGGCGATAGCATCCATGCTATGCTAATTGATGGGGAAAACACGCTACTATCCGACCCTGACCGCAAACATTGTGAACATGCACTCCGTTCCTTAGACCATCTTGTCGTCATTGACATCTTCTTGACGGAAACAGCAGAACTCGCGGATGTTGTTTTGCCAGCAACTGCATGGGGTGAAACAGACGGGATATGCACAAATACCGAACGGCGTGTGCAACGGATGCGTGCCGCTGTGCCTCCCGCAGGTGATGCAAAACCTGATTGGTGGATAATCTGTGAAATCGCGAAAAGACTCGGATTTGAGGGTTTCGAATTTGATGCACCAAAACCGATTTTCAACGAACTCTGTAACCTATCTCCAATATATGCTGGATTAGATTGGGATCGTATTGACAACGGTGTTACAGAAACCGTAAACAATCAATGGCCCGTTCCAGACAAGGAACACCCTGGTACACCACGACTTCACGAAGAAGAATTTGTCAACGGTAAAGGCATCTTTTCTAACGTTCACTACCGTGATCCCGCAGAGACGATAAGCGATGATTTCCCCGTATGGCTGACAACCGGAAGACGTTTGCAATCTTATCACACACGCACACAAACCGGTAGAGCACAAGGGATTGATTATCTATTACCAGAAGAATCGCTTGAAGTGAATCCTGCCGACCTTATCAAATGGCAGTTGACAGATGGTGAATGGTGCAAAATGAGTAGTGCACGCGGGAGCATCAATATCAAAGTTAAAGCAACAAACCGTTCCCCGCGTGGCACTGTTTTTGCCAGTTTCAGTTTCGCGAATGTGCCTGTCAATCAACTGACAGGTTCGGGTTACGATCCCATCACACACACCGCTGAGTTGAAGGTGTGTCCAGTAAAATTAGAACCTTTGTAAGGAGTATTTTATGGAATGGAAATCAAGCTGGATTGAAGAAAATGAAGACATAGAAGAACTAAAAAAGCAGTTGCAGTCTGAGGGTTTTGACGCATACCAATGGACAGGTCGTCCTGGCGGAGCGTATCTTGATTATATCCACAGCCAAGATGAGGTTGTATGTGTGTTATCTGGCACGGCAGATGTGAAAGTGGCAGATGAAACCGATACCCTCAAACGAGGTGACCGTGTTGATGTACCAGCAAATACATATCATTCACTTACCGTCACAAGCACGGAACCCCTTGTCGTATTGACTGGGATGCACAAATCTTAATGGAATTCTGCTGTCAGCCAGCAGCAGCCATAGGTATTCCAAATAAAATGATACGCGGTTTTGAGATTGAAAGGTTTTCAATACCGTTTTGGTGATATTTTTGATTGTGGCAGGTGAAATCCTTTACCGTTATACACAAAATGGAGATGTTTTTCAATGAGAACGAAATTGTACATAAGTATCTCACTACTATTAGCAATATTAATTCGTACCCCTGTCCTTGCACAAGATGCATCACAATGGCACCTCCCTGAAGGCGCGAAAGCACGTTTCGGTAAAGGTTTGCTCGTTGATGTACAGTATTCCCCGGACGGTACCAAATTGGCAATAGCCAGTGGTATTGGCGTATGGTTATACGATGCAAACACAGGTGAAAAACTGAACCTGCTCTCAGGACCTATGTATCATCCAAGAAATTATGGCCATGATCGCAAATTCATAGCGTTCAGTCCGGATGGAAGTACCCTCGCAAGTGCAAATTTGGATACTATCCATTTTTGGAACGTAACCACAGGTAAGCATCTCCGCTCACTCACCGAGCATACGGCGTTGGTCTACAGTGTAGCGTTTAGTCCGAATGGAAACACCTTCGCAAGTGCCAGTTTTGATGGAACTATCCGTTTATGGGATGCAACCACTGGCAAGTTCCTCCGCAAACTTGACAGTCGAAACGCAAGCAGAATTAGTGTCTCCAACGTAGTGTTCAGTCCAGATGGAAGCACCCTTGCAGGTGGTGGGTCAAATCACAAAGTTTGGATGTGGGACGTAAACACTGGTAAGTTTCTTCACGAACTACTCACAGGACATGGGAATACAATCACCGATGTAGCGTTCAGTCCAGATGGACACATCGTCGCCAGTGCCGGTGTGAGTCAAATTTGTTTGTCAAACACAACCACTGGTAAGCATGTTAACTCACTTCATGGGCATAAGAATTGGTGCAACAGCATATCATACAGTCCGGATGGACGCACTCTCGCAAGTGGTGGTGCCGATAAAACCATCCGCTTGTGGAACACAGCCACTGGTAAACAACTCCGCATACTCACGGGGCATACAGGGGTGGTCTACAGTGTAGCGTTCAATCCAGATGGGAACACGGTTGCAAGTGAATGTGCTAACGGTAACGTCTGGGTGTGGAACGCAAATAAAGGAAAACATCTCTACACTCTCACAGGGTATATGGGATTCGTAGAATGCGTAGCGTTTAGCCTGTTCGGACCGGATGGGAGCATCCTCGCAAGTGCGAGTCGTGATGGTACCATCCGATTATGGAAAGCAAACACTGGTAAACACCTCCACACACTCACGGGACATACGCGGGGGGTCAGTTCTGTAGCGTTCAGTCCAGATGGACGCACCCTCGCCAGTGGAGGTAGGGATAACACTCTCCGTTTGTGGAACACAACCACAGGACAGCAGCTCTACACTCACACGGTGCATTGGATAGGATCCGTAGACTCCGTAGCGTTTAGTCCAGATGGAAATACATTCGCTTGTGCAAGTGGGAATGTGGTCGGTACCATCTATTTGTTGAACGCAAATACAGGTAAGTCTATCCAAAAGCTTGCGGGACATGAATCGCTTGTCATCAGCGTAGCGTTCAGTCCAGATGGAAATACACTCGCAAGTGGAGGGCAGGACAGAACCATCCGTTTGTGGGATGTAAACACAGGTAAGCATCTCCGCACACTCACGGGACATACAAGCCAGGTCAACAACGTAGCGTTCAATTTGTTCGGTCCAAATGGTAACATCCTTGCCAGTGCGGGTATTGATACCACTATCCGTTTGTGGGATATAAACACAGGTGAGCAAATTCGCACTCTCACGGGACATACAAGTTCTGTCAACAGCGTAACCATCAGTCCGGATGGACGTACACTTGCAAGTGCAAGTTCGGATGATACTATCCGTTTATGGGACGCGAATACAGGAGAACATCTCCGTACACTCACCGGGCATACGATGTCGATCAGAAGTGTAGCGTTCAGCCCGGATGGTCGCACCCTTGCAAGCGGGAGTGGGGACGGCACCATTCTGTTGTGGAACATTGAAACATCAAAACCCTAACCTCTCCTCAAAGAAATCAACAGAGATCAGAGGCATTCAATTGTCACAAAATATCATTGTTGGAGAGGTTTCTAATCCCGATTTCTGCTGCTGTGTATCTCAAATCGGGGTTAGAAACCCCGCCAACAACAAAACTAGACAATTGAATACATCTGCAACCAGAGATGAAGGCATATTGAGTAAAACATAAGGATGTGGTAATATACAGAAAGAAAAGGAGATAATTTCTATTCTTTTCTCCCCTATCAGATCCTCACTTGCTTTAAATTCTTAGTCCGTACTCGCTATGAATTCAATAAAAAGGAATATTTATGAAAATTACTATTGAAACAGGCGATTTTCGCCAAACAGAAACTGACGCAATACTCATTCCTATACTTGAAGATGACATGCACAATGAACTACTCTTGATAGCAGATGCTGCTTTAGAAGGACGCATTCAAGCATTTCTAAACCTTGGCGACTTCAAAGGGAAACCAAAGACATCAAGTGTGTTGTATACTAACGGTGCTATCAAGGCACCTCGTATAATTCTGATAGGTTTGGGCAATTACGCAGAAATCACCGCAGAAAAGGTGCGTCAAGTTGCAGGATATACCGCACGTCAAACACGCGATATGGGTCTAAAATCAATCACAGTTCCGCTTCCACCAGAAACACAAGACGATTGGGCACAGGCAGCTGTTGAGGCGGCCCTCCTATCACTCTATGAGTTTAAAGAACACAAAACACAAAGTGATGATAAGGATGAGGATAATAAATCGCTCGGGGCACTGACATTTTTGGTAGGTAGCGAGGTAGAAAAGTCGTTGATAGAACCCATCGTAGAACGCGGACGCACCATTGCAAATGGCACGATGCTTGCCCGCGATCTCAGCAATCAACCTGGAAACCATCTGACACCGACACAACTGGCTGAAAAAGCACAAGAGGTGGCTGAAGCAACAGGACTCAACTGCACTGTTTTTGACAAAGCAACACTTGAAGAGAAAGGCTTTCGCACACTCTTAGCTGTCGCACAAGGCAGTGCAGAAGAACCGAGATTTATCATTTTGGAATACACGCCAGAAGGTGAAGGGCATGATACCGTAGCACTTGTAGGGAAAGGTATTACCTTTGACACGGGTGGGATTTCGCTGAAGTCCGGTAAGGGCATGGATGAAATGAAGCATGACATGTCTGGTGCTGCCGCAGTCCTTGGTGCAATGCAGGTCATTGGACATCTAAAACCGAACGTACGGGTTATCGGTGTGATAGCAACGACCGAGAACATGCCCGGATCCACAGCGATAAAACCTGGCGATGTTGTCACCTCCTACAGCGGCAAGACCATTGAGATTATGAATACCGATGCTGAAGGCAGGTTGATTTTAGCAGACGCACTTGCATGGACAGCACAGTATCAACCCAACGGTGTCATTGATTTAGCCACACTTACAGGAGCAGTCATCGCGTGCCTTGGACATATTGCGGCAGGGGCAATGGGAACAGATGACACACTTATGGAAAAGGTCAAGAACGCCGCCGAAAAAACACACGAACGCGTCTGGGAATTGCCACTTTGGGAAGACTACGATGAAGGTGTGAAAAGCAAAGTAGCAGATGTGCAGAACATTGGAGATGGAACTGCTGGAACAATCGCAGGTGCGGTGTTCCTCAAGAAATTCGCTGAAGGATACCCATGGGTACACCTTGATATTGCTGGTACTGCATGGGGCGTGAAGGGCTCAACCTATATCCCTGAAACTGCTTCAGGCTACGGTGTGAGGTTGTTAGTCCAAATGATTGAAGACTGGTAGAATATTTACTTATGCAAGTGTTATTCCCGAAACTCAATTGAAGGCATTGATGCAACTACAAACAGACCTTTTCGCTTCAACTCAAAAAACTATGTTTTTGTATTCACTCAGAAGCCAGGGTAAGTATAAATACACGCGTTACAGAGGACTCCCGCTGCGGTATGCTGGTGGGAAAAGTCTTAGGGTAGGGTATATTTTAGAGCAAATCCCCGAAAGATTGGACAAACTTGTATCTCCATTTATGGGAGGTGGGGCCGTTGAAATTGCATGTGCAAAAGAACTTAACATACCAGTTTGTGCTTATGACATCTTTGACATCCTCACCAACTATTGGCAAGTTCAACTTTCTTCTGGCAGCGATTTAGCAGAGGAACTTGCACAATGGCAACCGACAAAAGAACAGTATACGGAGATAAAGAGTCGTCTCAAAGCACATTGGACTGGAGAGGAACTCATCGCCGATCCATTAGCATTAGCTGCTCACTATTGGTTTAATCATAACCTCTCTTACGGACCAGGGTTCCTCGGATGGATGTCAAAGATATATGAATCCCCTGAGAGATATGACCGTTCACTGAATATAGTGCGGAAATTCAAGTGCTCGAACTTGACTGTCAATACCGGATGCTTTGCACAAACACTCCCTCAGCATACAGATGATTTTCTGTATTGCGACCCACCCTATTACCTTGATGAGGGGGAAATGTTTCGTGGCATCTATCCCCAGCGAAACTTCCCCGTCCACCACAAAGGTTTCAAACATGAGTTGTTGTGTGATTTACTCCACAATCACAATTCGGGTTTCGTCTTATCATATAACGATTGCAGGACAATCAGGGAGTGGTATTCTGACTTCAGAATCCTTGAGGTCAAATGGCAGTATACCTTAGGACAAGATGAGACACGAATCGGTAAGAATCGCAGAGAACATGGAACAAGCCATGTTAAGCGATCCCACGAACTATTGATTGTAAAGGATTATTAAGTTTCTTAATACAGTACCTCACCTTTTAATGTGAGTATGTAAAGTCTACTCAGTGTCATTCAGGTTTCTCTCGTTTTGAAAATTTCGATTTAACATGTGTTGCATATACTTTGCAAGCATTGGGTTTTCTTTGCTAATACGACGGAGCCCCTCTTTTGGTCCGTAACGTTCTAATGTTTCTAAGGCGCGATCAAAGTTTTTAGGTGATAAGTCTTTAACATTGATGTCTTCGCGACGTGGCGTTTTTGTAAGTTCCTCTGGGAGCAGCTTCGGAAATTCCTCAATTAAGTACTTTTTGAATTCTGCAAGTTCAGCATCAACCAACTTCCCAAAAAATGCCTGCATCTCTGCATCACTGTCTGAAATATCACGCATCAGCCCATCTAAGTCCGTCTTAAACGGATTGTGTGCTCCTTTTTCTTTCTCTATTTCTATAAACCCGTCATGCAGAGGCGGAACAGATTCCCTAAGTAATGCCTTATCCATGTTATCATCTACTTCGTTTTGCCGATCCTCTTTAGATTCACGCTGGATAGGTGGAACATGGGGCGTGCCAGCTTCAATTGCCTCAAGTTCCCTAAGCATCCACCCATGATTATAACGTTCATAGGCTTTTTTTAACATAGGGACTGCTTTATCGTACTCACTTATCCTTTGATATGCCCAAGCTAATTCATAGAGCCCCTCGGATGGATCAAGCTTATTTGCCTTTTGTAGAAGTTCGATCGCTTCTTCTGGTGTGTCTTCCTTAATCATAGCTCCTAAACTGACCAACGTGGGAACGAAATTTGGATCCATTTCCAAGAGTTTGCGATATCCCGCTACTCTTTTGTCATCCTCATTAGGTGGTCGCAGTCGTGTCCAGATAAACAGTGTTTCAAAATCGTCTGGATTTTCCGCCAATGCTTTATCCGCATACTCCTGGGCATAATCATTATATGCCCCCAAAGCTCTTAAATACTTCGCAGCACTTAAGTTATCCATTCCCTCAACAAGAATATCAACTTCTTCTTGAGGGGGGCCATCCTTCGCCCAAGAAGGATCCCTGTCCCAACTATTCCCATCATATAGTGCACTGATTCTTTTTCTTTTTTCTTCTGAAATTACTGGAATAGGTAGCTCTCCAATGGAATGACTATGCCCTGCCCCGAAGTTCCCCTTACGGCGCGAAGATGTTTTTGGCGTTTTCCTATTGCCATTACTACCATCAACGATTTGCTCCTGAACAGAAGGGGTGTCTGAAGAGACATTCTCCGGATTCTTTGAAAGTTCGGTATTTGACAAGATTTTATATCCTGCTATAACGAGAAGTACACAAGCACAAATAATAATAATAAAAAGGTTATTGCGTAGAAATTGGTACAACATTTTTGGTCTCCTTTTTATATAACACTAACTAATTTCCATCTGTCAGTTTAAATTCATCTTCATGGTATGCTGGCGGAAAGTTTGGACTTTTTTGATAAAGATAGTCGGTATAACTCATTATTGAGTTGGCTGTTCCATCATCGTTATTCCAAGAACCCAATGCATCATCTGCTAAATTAACATGATGCCCAACTTCGTGACCAATAATTAGACTTATAGCGTCTGATTTGCTAATTCTTCCAACTACCTCAGGTTTTTCCAAGTGATGATCAATGGATTTGGTATATATAAATGCTTGTAGCATGTTTGCCGGAATATTCGGACTACTATGATATTGTATGGGATAAGCACGGCCATAAGCGTAATCAACCTCATCAGCTTTCGATCTTTTATCTTCCAGAACCCGGATAGCCCGCTGTTCCATATATGAGTATCCCGGACATTGTCGTGAGTTCATAACGCGATTTCCACCATCCATGTCAGTCCAACTAACCTGGTATAAGTTGAAAGTATAGGGGTTATCTCCGTCAATATTTGTAGCATAACCTAATCCCTCATCAAGGTTACTGTAGATAAATATATCCTTAGACAAAGGACATATCCTTGTATGTTCTCCTTGAATATAAAACCCACGATATTCTTCAAATATGGTGAACCCGTCACCATTGTTTGAATTACTACCAGGCCCCGTTTCATCATCACTATCTGTATCTGTAGCTGCGTTGTATAACCAATTGTCAGCAATTTTATTACCGTTTTCGTCTCGGGGAATAGTGATAGTATTGCTACTATTCAATGGTGGTGAATTTGTTCCATCTGATCCGTATATTGTAGCATTAAGCTGACCATAGGCGGCAAAATCAAAACATTCAATTGTTACGTAAAAAGTGAATTTTGAAGTGCTTGCACTTGGTGTGAATTCGGCTTTAATTGAATCAAAAATTGGTTTAGACGTTAGGATTGGCTTTGACCAAGTAACGCCTGAGTTAGTCTCTTGATTGTTCGCAGACAACACTAAATCCGGAAGCAAATCATTTTTAGACCCATCGTTTATGCAAACACCTGGCCAATTAGTGACATTAGAAAGGTTAAATACAACAGTGTGGCGAGAATCTAAATCTCCTTTGATAGTTACTTTAATAGGAACATTAACGTAGAATTCAGGCATCCAATCAGATGGTGCTTTGCATAACTTTATTGTTACAGCATGCGAAAACGCACTCTTCCCAAGAAAACAAATTAACAATATTATAAAAAAACAGAATCTTGTGTTTTTCATGAACACACTCCTTATGTGTTATAAAGAATACTTGCATAAACGGGAGAAAGACCTTTCCTCCCTCATTCATATAATCAATGTTAAATTATAACATTTTGACAGCAAGAGTCAAGAAAATTATAGTACAAGTGGGGTTAATTAGTTTTAAGAATTATCAGTTGATGAGTGTTACTATCTGAATGTATCGTAGGTCGGGTAAAGCGCAGCGAAACCCGACAGGAACGCAACGTGTCGGGTTTCGCTGCGCTCTACCCGACCTACGCATCTAATTTCACGAATGTTATGAATATCTGCCAAAATACAGAAAACTAAATAACCCTGAGTACAAGTGGGGTTAATTAGTTTTAAAGTTGTTTTAGCTGATGAGCAATACTGATAGTTGATACTGTAAATTCAAATCAACGGTATGAATGCCTTATGGGCATTCCCCGAGTTGATCGTTCAAAACCCAACCTACGTTACTACGATACTATGCTTTAGCAGGTAGAGTATGTCAATAAAGTATTAGCCTTCAGAACGGAGCTGAATGAGTTTATTGACAGCGTGGATATACGCCTTAGCACTTGCTTCAATTATATCTGTGCTTGCACCATGGCCTGTGATGATGTGACCGTTGTCCTGCACCTTCAGCGTGACTTCACCGATAGCGTCTTCACCTTCTGTTACTGACCGAATCTGGTAATCAATTAGACTGAGTTTGATCTTGACAATTTGATTAATTGCTTTGAAGGCTGCATCAACAGGACCATCACCAGTAGACGCATTTTCAACGATACCTTCTTCTGTGCGAATACCGACAGTGGTGGTTGGTGAAATCTTCGTCCCACTTACGACTTGAATGTAATCTAGTTCAAAAACTGAAGGTATCACCCGTATCTCATCGCTCATAATTGCTTCAAGATCGGCATCATGTATCTCTTTCTTCTTATCCGCTAAACGTAGGAATCTTTCGTAGACCTTCTCTAACTGTTCTTGTTCCAGCTCATAACCGAGTTCATTGAGTTTATGTCTCAAAGCGTTTCGCCCAGAACGAGGACTAAGTATGAGTTTACTCTCTTTCCAGCCAATCTCTTTCGGGTCAATGATTTCAAATGTGACACGTGACTTGATAATTCCATCCTGATGTATCCCAGAACTGTGTGCAAATGCGTTTTCACCAACGATAGCCTTATTCGGTTGAACAATAATCCCCATAGTCCGGCTGACTCGTCGGCTGATTGGCACGATCTCTTTTGCATTAATTTCGGTATAATAACCTTTATAGTAATCGCGACGGGTTCGTATCGCCATCACGACCTCTTCTAAGGAGGTGTTCCCAGCACGTTCACCGAGCCCATTAATAGTACACTCTACCTGCCTTGCACCGTTCTCAATTGCAATAAGACTATTAGCTACTGCCAACCCTAAATCGTTATGGCAGTGAACACTAATGACTGCATCATCTATATTGGACACATTTTCCTTGATTCCCGCAATCAAGTTACCAAATTCGGAGGGTACTGTCCAGCCGACGGTTTCAGGGATATTGACGACAGTTGCCCCTGCGGCGATAGTTGCTTCAACCACTTTATAGAGGTACGACAAATCAGTTCTACCTGCGTCCATCGGTGAAAACTCAACTGTTGCATCCGGATGATCTTTGCATAAACTTTTCGCATAAGCGACAGCATCCACCGCCATTTCCAAAGTTCTTTCTGGTGTTGTTCGCGTAATGCGTTCCATGTGAATGTTTGATGTGCCAACAAAGGTATGGATACGGGCACGAGGCGCGTTCTGAATGGCTTTCCATGCAGCCGTAATGTCCTTTTCAACGACGCGCGAAAGTGCACAAATTTCTGGTCCCTTTACTTCATGCGCAATCCGTTGCACAGCATCAAAATCACCCGGTGACGAAATTGGAAATCCTGCTTCTATTACATCTACATTTAATCTCGCAAGGTGCTTGGCAATTTCTAACTTTTCTTCAATACCCAATGCAGCACCAGGTGTTTGTTCAGCGTCGCGAAGTGTTGTATCAAAAATGTAGACCTTTTCTTGGTTAGATTCAAAATCTTCCACGGTTGTGTCCTCCAAAGATTAACACGTACATTCTCAATAGAATGTCTAAATCATTTAAATAATAAAATAAATTTTCAGTTAAATTTCCCGACCAACTGCAATAGCAATCGGTTTTAGTTCCTGCATCAGTTTTTGGAATTGATCTGGGAACAGTGATTGTGCACCATCACCTGTCATAGAATTATCCGGGTCGTGATGCACTTCTAATAAAAGCCCATCAGCTCCTGCAGCGACCGATGCTTTTGTCATATCACTTACGAGCCCACGGATACCAGTACCGTGACTTGGATCAACGACAATCGGAAGATGACTTAACTGATGGATAGCAGGCACTGCGTTAAGATCAAGTGTATTGCGTGTATGCGTTTCAAAGGTGCGGATTCCCCGTTCACAGAGGATAACATCCGGATTTCCTTCAGAGAGAATATATTCCGCCGCCAGTAACCACTCTTCAATCGTTGCGGACATTCCCCGTTTGAGAATAACCGGTTTTTTGGAGCGTCCCACCTCACGCAAGAGATAGAAGTTCTGCATATTACGTGTACCGAGTTGGAAGATGTCTGTATGTTCTCCGACCAGATCAACTTCATTCGGTGTCATGACTTCAGTGACGATACCCAATCCAGTTTCCTGTTTTGCGGTTACTAACATTTTTAATGCTTCTTCCCCATAACCTTGGAAACTATAGGGACCGGTTCGGGGTTTAAATGCCCCCCCTCTAATAAATTCGGCACCGGCACTTTTTACATGATGCGCAATAGTAACAATCTGTTCAGTACTCTCCACTGCACAAGGTCCAGCCATGACAGACAGTTTACGTCCCCCAATCTTTGAACCGTTTACAGCGATAACCGTGGGGTCAGCCCGAAACTGGCGGCATGCTAATTTATAAGGGGCAGTGATCGCCATCGTTTTTTCTACACCGGACATTGATTCCATCGGAATATCTCCAAGCAAAGTTTTATCTCCTATCACACCGATGACGGTGCGTTGTTCTCCAGTTGAAATTTGTGCTTCCAACCCTACACCCTCAATCCTCTTTACTATCGCGTCGATCTGAGCAGAAGTCGCATCCGGTTTAGTAACGATTACCATATTCTTGAATTCCCTCCGACAACATCCTTTTTGTAATTACAATGTTGGATAATTGATAAAAAACTACCCAACATCGATTTACTCTCGACGCTGGGTAGTGATGAATGAGACTAATTAATACATTTCTATAGAACTTAATAACTAACACCACCTACCGCCGGAGTACCTAAACGGGTACAACCAGAACGTAAACAACGTCCAAAGGTAAAATAAAAAACTAAATATTGAATAGATAGCAGTGTGTTCAAGTTTTTGCATTACAGAAAAACCTTCGTAACCTAACTTCAAAGTATGTTCTCTATAAATATATTAACGTCTAACTACACAATTCCGTTTAAATAAAAATGAAACTATTTTTAATATTATATTATAACATATTTTACATTGTTAAGTCAACTATTTTTTTATCCTTCGGGGTGTGTAAAGTTTTGGTTACTTGTCTGAACCAGGATTTACAGATTACCAGGATTGCCTTATCAAGGCTTTTTGATGCGGATTGATGTCAACTTTGGGAATAAAACCTGTTGAGGTAAATCCTGGTAATCTGTAAATCCTGTAAATCCTGGTTCAGACAAGCGAAAAGATTATAGACATACGAGAAAAAAGATGGCGGACAAAAGTCATATCAATGTTTCTACAAAAACTTTACACACCCTATCCTTCGTCAACCACAATGCGGTGATACCGTTTTTTGCCAGCACGGAGAAGCAATGCGTTTTCTTCCAATAGGTTTGCGTCAACGACAGTATCTATCGTCTTATATTGCTTCTCGTTAATGTATGCTCCGCCTTGTTGAATTAGGCGGCGCGCTTCACTTTTTGATGTGGATAAACCGACTTCATGAAACAGTTCTATGATAGGAATCCCCGCATTTAGTCTTTCAGTTGGGATGTTAGTAGTTGGCATCGCATCAAGATCAGGTCCACCACCACCAAACGCAGCGCGCGACGTTGCTTGTGCCTTGTCTGCTTCATCTTTACCGTGTGCCAGTTTTGTCGCTTGGTATGCAAGTACTGCTTTTGCTTCTCGTATTTCATCATGTTCTAAACTTCCAAGTCGTCTCACCTCATCCATTGGTAAAAAGGTAAAATAGGCTAAGAACCGCTCAACATCTCGGTCATCAACGTTGATCCAATACTGATAGAATTGGTAGGGTGAAGTTTTAGCTGGATCAAGCCATATTGCACCGCCAGCAGTTTTTCCCATTTTTGCGCCGCCGGCAGTTGTTAGTAGTGGAAAGGTCAATCCATGAACGCGCTCACCCTCAATCCTACGCACCAGATCGACACCTGCCACAATATTACCCCACTGATCGTCACCACCAAGTTGAAGGACACACTGATATTCTTGAAAAAGGCACAGATAATCGTAAGCTTGCAGCAACTGGTAATTGAATTCAAGGAATGACAGTCCCATTTCGCGTTCAAGTCTTTGTCTATACCCCTCGGCACGTATCATTTCATTGACACGGAAATGCTTACCAATATCTCGTAGAAACTCAATATAATTTAGGGATAGCAGCCATTCTGCGTTATTCAAAAAAAGTCCTGCTGTATTATCTAAATCAAGATAACGTTGTAATTGTTTGAGTATGCTTGCCCCGTTTGCTTCAACTTCTTCTGCCGAGATCATGGGTCGCATTTCAGTTTTATCGGTAGGGTCACCGATCATGGTGGTGCCACCCCCGATAATTGCTATCGGTTTGTGTCCAGCACGTTGTAAATGTGCCATCGCCATGATTGGCACAAGGCTACCAGCATGCAAACTATCTGCAGTCGGATCAAAACCTACATAATAGGTTATCTGTTTGTTTGACAGCAATTGTGATATGTTTTCTTCATTAGTAGTACACTGTTGAACGAAGCGGCGTTCCTTTAGTGCTTCAAAGACATTTGACATGGAGTTTATCCTTCCAAGAATATAACCTTTTTTAATAAAATACCATAGATGCGTTGGTTTGTCAAATCTGTTTGCAATCGTGGGTGCGTAAAGTTTTGGTTATGTCTGAACCAGGATTTACAGGATTTACAGATTTCCAGGATTACCTCATCAAGAGTTTTTGATACAGATTTATGCCAACTTTTGAAGGGTGCGTCATACCTCAAACTCATAATCCTGGTAATCTGTAAATCCTGTAAATCCTGGTTCAGACAAGTCAAAATACTATAGACATACGAGAAAAAAGATGGTGAACAAAAGTCATGTCAATGTTGCTACAAAAACTTTACATACCTTTTTTCAAAATTAATTTGACACTAAGTGCAATTTAGGTTAAAATCACATAAATAAGACTTAACGCATTCCCCTTTGGGTAAGGGGGGTTAAAAGTCGTTATTTTAGTTATTATCCCGAATACAGAAGGTCTGAGCAACGGCAAAATGCCTGGATCTGGCACTTTTAGGTTAGTAGGAAGATTCCTGCGGAACACTGAATCTGTTCCACATTTTTCTTGGAGTTACTGTGGGTGTGAACGTGCAGTAAAACGCGCATCAACCCCGACATGTTAACGGAATACCAACAGAACTGTTATTATTCAGAACTTATGCATTCCCCTTATCAGTGAGACTTTAAGAGAAAATGCGTAAATCCTGTTAAAATCAGAATTTTAATATGGGAATATTGAGATGAAGCGGCGACATGTGAACACTACAATTCAGCTCCAAAAAATGAAAACGTCAAGTGTTCATTACATGATCGCGCCTCAATTTAACTATAAGTTACCCCTCTCCGAAAATTTACATTCGTTAATTTTGCATTACACAGTCTTATCGCAGGAATTATATGCTGCGATATTTTTACCCCCGCACGGTGTATTTCGTTGTGGGTTTTTGTCGTTGCATCACACAATACTTGGTAGTCGATGCAACCTTATCAGAGAGGACTTCAAAAAGAACTACGTAAGTCCTACATATTTTTAATGGGAAAATGACTAATTCCCAGATTGAATTAGAGGTTACCTATATGCTACGCGAAATTTTAACCGATAAGTGGTTTATTGGTTTATGCGTTGTGTTGATTGTTGTTGTGTTTGGGGGCATATTCTGGTCTCACCATGAACTTGCCCCTTACAAAAAGAGTGCAGATGAATCTGCTGAAAGGCGTCGTCAATGGGAAGCAGCTCAGAAAGAAACAGATACTTCAAATAAAACTTCTAAAACGGTTGAATCTGTTAACGATGAAGTTGTTGATGATAATACTGTGTCAAAAAATAAAGAAGGTATTAATTCTCAAACAGCAGATATGCTTGATAATAAGGATGAGGATGTGCCTGTTTCACCTCACGGGTTTGGTCCCTATCCACCTTTACCGTCTGGATGGCGAGGCACTCCTGAGGGAACATGGAGAAACTGCGTAGATCCCGACCATGAACTTTTAAAACGAGTCGCGATAAAACTCATCTCACAAGGTGTAAATGTTGAAGGTGGTTCTATGGAAAACGGAAAAGTATATCCAATTATCAAAGGTATTCGTTATGTTGAATGGGAAACAGATCGTGGCGGCAGGCGATATTTAGTTAGTAGCCTCGGACATCCAGACGATGGTGATCGACTGGATGCTATTCGCGATGCAAAATTTAACAGGGGTGAAGATGATGATTTGTTTGAGTCAGATATTCCCTCTGATATTAAACTGGTAGATTACGATAAAGGTGGAATTGATCCATACAAATTCTTAGGGCTCACACCACCATAAAGGAGGTATAACATGTTTTACCGTATATTTGGATTATCTTTCGTAACAATGTTCTTGTTAATTCTTGGCATTTCTTCACTCCAAGCAGACTACAAGAAGGCAAACTTACGACAGGATTTCGCTCGGAAAAAAGTAATAGATGGTGATGAGCGGAATCCAGACGACTTAGATGAAAATAACCCTGGACTTTATGCTGAGGCATATATTGAAGTTGATCTGGATGACAGGAAAGATCTTGGCGAAAAGTTACAACCTATCCGAACTGAATTCAAGACTTATGGACGCATTAAAGGCATCGCTCCTAACGATCAGTATGACGGTTACTGGTACGTGGACCTAAACCCATTTACAAAATCCAGATATGTACCCGAAGCTGGGGGAGTGGCAAAATGGTGGAGGAAAGTTGACAAGGACTTTCGAAAAAATGATGAATGGCTGGGAGATGAGCAGATGCCGCCACTCTTAAGACCACCAGCACTCTACCTATTGAATTGCACTGCTACCGCAAGTATTAGTGGTGGTGATAATCTGTGGTACCATTACGAAAACAGTATCGAACCCACATATACAGCAGACCTGGCTTACGCTGAGGCATATGATTTTTCACATGAGGAGGCAGATGAATGGTTTTGCTATAATTGTACAGACAATGAAGATCTAGACACACCCTGTTCTAAGTGTGGTGGTGAGGACGTTCCTCCGGACGACGACGTTGGGAGGAACCCCGATGGTGGCACTGAAGAAGATGATACAGAAGCAGACGACGGTGAACAAGATGGTGATACCGACGGTGAACAAGATGGTGATACCGACGGTGATGATGATACCAACGATAATGGTGATGATGATGATGAAAATGACGGTGATGACGAGGAGGCTTCCACGCCGCCTGCAGTCTTTAGACCGAGTTTATCTTTGAGGTATAACAGCAGCACAGGTTCTGTCCGTCTGATTGCCACTGCCAAGGTGCCGATTTTTGGTGCGGATCTGTATGTGCGTTTTCCTGGGGATACCAGTAAATATGGCACGAAAATCGGCTGGACTTCTGGGAATAGTAATAGAACGCCGTATTCGTTACCCGTGAATTATTCATTTCCGGCATCTGCTGCTTCTGGGAGGTATAAGTTCACGTTACGTGTATATCCGTTTAATAACAGTGGATCGGGTAACGCGTGGGGTGATCCGTATGATGTTTTTAAATTTGTCACGGTAGAGTGAAAACTATTGCCTTGAAAACTGTCGGGCAGGTATCTGTTTTGGGTATCTGCCTTTTTTATTTTATCCCCCTTGTCCCCCAATTCCCCAATTCGCATGCCACACGCGCATACAATGACTGGGAGTTGGAGTGCCCTGATAAGAGGGACTCTGGAAAGATATTCTTAATAGCATTTATTTAAACAGAAATGATATAATGTGTATCAAACGAATGGTAATATGATTATGTTTGGTACAATGATGACCTATCCCTTGAATATCTCACAGATTATAGAACATGCCAATCTTATTCATGGGGATAAACGCGTTTACACATTACTACCCAACGGCAAGGTGCATAGTTATACATACGCAGAACTATATAACCGTGTCAAGCAACTTGCGAACGCTATGACAGCATTGGGTATTTGCAGAGGTGATAGGGTCGCAACTTATGCTGCCAACACATATCAGCACTTAGAATTCTACTACGCAGTTCCGCTTATGGGAGCAGTCGTTCATCCGCTCAATATTCGTCTTTCACCAACTCAACTATCCAAAATAGTGAATGAAGCAGAGGACAAACTTATCTTTGTTGACGGTCAGTTTTCAGAACAGTTTGCGAAACTACAACAAGAGATTGACTGCAAGCATATTGTCCACTTTAATAATAACAGTGAACATTCATTGACTGAGAAGACAATTCATTATGAACAGTTTATTGCTGAAGCAGACAGTGAATACGACTTTGAAATACAGGACGAAAATAGTGCAATGGCATTATGTTACACAAGCGGCACAGATGGAAAACCAAAAGGTGTTCTCTACACGCACCGTTCCATGTGCCTTCATACGTTGGCAGCCAACCAAGCAGATGTGTTTGGTATCAACGAATCAGATGTTGTGATGCCAGTTGTTCCAATGTTTCATGCAATGGGATGGGGGTTACCTTACGTCTCCATGTTCGCGGGTGCTGATATTGTACTGCATGGGAATAACAATCACAGAATCGTTGACTTAATTGCAGAAACGGGGGTTACAGTTGCTGCAGGGGTCCCGACAGTCTGGGCAAAACTTTATCCTGAATTACAGAAAAGAAAACGGGAAATCTCATCACTACATCGTCTCATTGTCGGTGGTGAACCGATGCCGCCAACACTCATTGAAGGATACGAAAAGGAACTCGGTATTGAGGTGCGACACGCATGGGGCATGACAGAAATGTCCCCAACTGGAACGTTCTGTACGCTTCGCAAGACCCATCAAAAACTTCCTGATACCGAAAAATGGAATATCAAAGCAATGCAAGGCAGACCTATTCCCGGCGTTCAGATACGCATTGTGAATGAAAACAGTGTCGAACTCCCTTGGGACGGGAAAACAATCGGAGAGTTACAGGTCAGAAGTCCGTGGACTGCAGGCAGCTACTATAAGACTAAACCGTCAACTGAGCATTTCACAGAAGATGGTTGGTTGCGAACAGGTGATCTTGCTACAATCAATAAGGAAGGCTACATGCACATCGTTGATCGTGTAAAGGCTATTATCCGCAGTGGGGGCGAATCTATCTCTCCTACTGCCATTCAGAGAGTCTTGTTAACACACTCACAAGTTGTTGAAGCTACGGTCATCGGTGTGCCTAATAAAAAGTGGGGTGAACGTCCCATTGCTGTTGTTGTTATCTCATCGGACACAGTTGAGAATATATCGGAAGTCTTGAAACAGCATCTTGCTACTGAGTTTCCAAAATTCTGGATACCCGACAGATTTATTATTGTTGATGAAATACCAAAAACGGGTGTAGGTAAAATAGATAAGAATGCAATTAAGCAATTGATCGCAACAGAGTTTAATATCAGTTCTAAGGGTTAATTGTTTGTGTAATTAAAACAAACTATAGTGAATTATTGAAACAATTATACACATCTTCTGTAGGAGCGACCTCTGGTCGCGACCGTGCGGTATCTTCTGTAGGAGCGACCTCCAAATCAACGGTATGAATCATGGCGAATCATGTAGAATACCTCACGGGGAATGCTATATAGCATTCATACCGTTGATTTGGCGTATTCTACCAAGCGCATTCGCCCAATGGCATTCCCAGGGTCGCGACCAGAGGTCGCTCCTACAACTCAAAATGTCCAATTAATTGTATAATCCACCATAAATACTGAAAGGAGAAACCTAATGTCAAACATGAATTATCAATTGAGTGCAGAAGAAACGAATCAATTTCGGCAACAAGGCTATCTTGGTCCTTATACCCTATGCAGTCCAAAAGAGATGCTAAACATGCAACCGGAAATAGTAGAGATTCTTGAAACAGATGCACCTGACCATAGGAATAGAGTGCATAACCGGCATCTTGACTTTCCATTAATCTATAAACTTGCAACACATCCATCAATCGTTGACCGCATGGCATCTCTCTATGGTCCGGATCTTCTGCTCTGGCGGACAAACTTTTTCGTAAAGGAACCTGGGGCAAAGGAAATTCCTTGGCATCAAGACTTCAACTATTGGCCGCTTGAACCACCCATTATCATCTCGGCATGGATAGCGATTGATTCAGCCACTTTGGAAAACAGTTGTTTGCAGATTGTGCCGGGTTCGCATCGCAAAGTCATTCCCCACGTCAAAGCTACCTCTGACATGGCATTTGGACAGATGGGGGATCTTGATTTTATTGATACAACGAATTACGTCAATCTTGAGATGCAACCGGGTGAATTTGTGCTGTTCAATGAACGCACCTTGCACCATTCAGAGGCAAACCGTTCCGATAAAAGACGCATCGGATTGGCTGTCCGTGTAATCATCCCTATTGTCAAAGTCTTTAATTGGGATTCTCCCAAACATGAACTGATTGTCATTCACGGTGAAGACCGTGTCTAATTCAACACAAGGAGTTAAGATGAATCGTCAGATAGTTTTAGCAGCGCGTCCTATCGGATATCCAAAGGAATCGGATTTCAAGCTGATTGAAACCCCAATTCCAACCCCTGAGGAAGGTCAAGTCCTTGTAAAGACACTATTCCTGTCCGTTGATCCATATATGCGTGGACGTATGAACCAAACGCGTTCCTACGCACCCAACGTTGAATACAACGAAGTGATGGTCGGTGGTGTGATTGCACAGGTTGTTGAGTCAAAACATGCAGATTTTCAGGTTGGAGACATCGTTAACGCACATATCGGTTGGCAGGAATACGGTGTTGCAAAAGGTGAAGAATTGCGTAAGGTGGATCCCACTCTTGCTCCTATCTCCACAGGTATCGGCATTCTTGGGATGCCAGGATTGACAGCTTACTTTGGTTTGCTGGAGGTAGGTGAACTCAAAGATGGCGAGACCGTTTTCGTATCAGGTGCGGCAGGCGCGGTCGGTTCTGTCGTCGGGCAAATTGCAAAAATCAAAGGATGTCGGGTCGTCGGTTCTGCTGGCACTGATGAGAAAATCAAATTTGTCCTTGACAACCTCGGATTTGATGCGGCGTTTAACTATAAAAACGTCACAGATTATCACGCAAAGTTAGCAGAACTATGTCCTGATGGAATTGATGTATATTTTGACAACGTTGGCGGTCTGATTACAGATGCAGTCTTCCCTAACCTTAGAATCAAAGGACGTGTTGTCATTTGTGGTCAGATTTCACAATATAACTTGGAAAAACCTGAGACAGGTCCACGATTTCTGTGGCATCTCATTACAAAACGCGCAAGGATAGAGGGTTTCCTTGTCTTCGATTTTGTAGAGCAACACCCACAAGCACTCAAACAGATGGCTGAATGGCTGCAACAAGGAAAGTTGAAATACCGTGAAACCATTACTGAAGGCGGTATTGAGAAAGCACCAGCAGCATTTATTAGCATGCTGAAAGGCGGAAATATCGGAAAACAGTTGGTCAAGGTCGCAGAACCAAACTGATTAAAGTTTGCGATTAAAACTACCGAATTTTTCCTATTGACATCATCTTCATTTAGTGGTATTCTATTACATTACAAATTACTTCAGGACGTATTCTCACAGAAGGAGGAAATAGTTAGTGCGTTTAATAAATAACCAATTATGGTCAGTTTTTCTCACGGTTTTTGCTGTCAGTTTGATATTCACTGCAGGTTTCATTACAGGGTGTGGTGACGAAGGTGACAATGGCGATTCCATGACAGACATGGTAGTGGGTGGCGACGACATGGATAAAGATGAAGAACCTACTGATCCGGATCCAGATCCACCCGTTGATCCCCTACCAACAGTATCCTATAAGGATGATATTGAACCGATCCTCAACGAAAGTTGTGCCCTTGGTGGTTGTCATGTCGGAGGTGGAGCATCAGCAGGTCTTGACCTAAGCAGTTACGACACATTCAAAACCGGTGGTGCCGGTGGCGCGGTATTTACCGTTAACGATGGTGAAAATAGCCGTGTTGTCCAACTAATTCAAGATGGGAGTATGCCCTTAGGTGGAACTCCATTAACAGGTGAACAGATACAACTCTTCATTGATTGGATTGACGAAGGCGCAGAAAATAACTAATACCAGTCTAACAGGACTTACGCATTCCTTCTTGCCATCACACCACATGCGCGTGTGGCATATGAATTAGGGGGATAAAAGGGGAGTTCTCAAATAGAAATGGTATTATCAGAAATAGATTATTATAGCATTCTATAAACTTACAGACATACAGGAGGTTTGCGATGGAAATTGTAGCACTTGGAAAAACAGGATTAGATGTTTCACGGCTATCAATCGGTACTGGGTCAAACGGCTGGAATGGTCGCTCAAATCAGACAGATCTTGGATTTGAAGCATTACGCGACTTGCTGCTTTTTGCACACGAAAACGGCGTTACGTTTTGGGATTCTGCCGATCAGTACGGTAGCCATCCACATATCAAAGAAACGCTAAAACATATTCCACGAGAAAGTGTAACCATCACGACAAAAACTGTTTCACGCACACGCGAAACAGTTGAAGCTGATGTCAAACGATTTCTCAAAGAGATCGGTTCTGACTATGTAGATATTGTGTTATTGCACTGTCTCACACAAGTAGATTGGCCAAGGCGATATCCAGATGCTATGGAAGCACTGACACGTTGTAAGGAACAGGGTTTGATTCGCGCGCACGGGGTTTCTTGCCACGACTTCGGGGCGTTCCAAACATCTGCTATGACAGATTGGGTTGAGGTCGTGTTAGCACGTATAAACCACGCAGGTATTTCAATGGACGCGTCACCTGCAGATGTTATCCGAACAATGGAGCAGATGGTTCATGTTGGCAAAGGCATTTACGGCATGAAAGTCTTGGGCATGGGAAAATTGGCAAAGGATGCCGAAAGACAACGCGAAGCAATTGAGTTTGTGATGGGGTTACCATGTGTCCATGCCATGACTATCGGCATGACTTCTCGTGCTGAAGTAGAAGCAAACGTAGCCGTTGTAAACGAATTGTCGGAGAATGATATATAAAAAATCTGTTCTTATTTGTAGCGCGAGTTGTCTGTCTTGATGCTCAAGATAGGTGCTCGCGCTGTTTATTATAGCATGCAGTTAAAACGAGAGAAAATACATGGAAAAATATGAAATAGTTATCGGTTTGGAAATCCACGCAGAACTATGCACCGAGAGCAAATTGTTCTGCAACTGCGCTTATACCTTCGGTGCGTCTGCCAACGACTGCACGTGTCCAATCTGTCTGGGAATGCCCGGCACCCTACCAGTCATCAATAAACGCGCATTAGAATTTGCTGTGCGTGCTGGTTTGGCAATGAATTGTGAAATCACATCATACAGTAAATTCGATCGAAAAAACTATTTTTATCCCGATCTACCCAAAAATTACCAGATTTCACAATACGATCTTCCTCTATGCAAAAATGGTGAAGTAACGTTTGAATGTGATGGTGAACACAAGACCGTCGCATTACGTAGAATTCATCTTGAAGAAGATGCAGGCAAATCCATCCACGCAGAAGTTACAGGCGACCCAACCCGTAGTTTTATGGATTTCAACCGCGCGGGTGTTCCACTCATGGAGATTGTTAGTGAGCCAGAAATACATTCACCTGAAGAAGCAATCGCATATTGCCGCGCTGTCAAAGAGATTTTAGAATACATTGAGGTCAGTGATTGTAACATGGAGGAAGGCAGCCTACGCTGTGAACCGAACATCTCCCTGCGTCCAAAAGGCAGCAAAGAATTAGGAACTCGCACTGAGATAAAGAACAAAAACTCGTTTCATGAACTCCTTGACGCGATGGAATATGAAGTAAAACGACAGGCACGTATCCTTGATTCTGGTGGTAAGGTCGTGCAGGAAACCTTGTTGTTTGATGCAAGTACGGGTAAAACGGTCGCAATGCGTGGCAAGGAAGAGGCAGACGACTACCGATATTTTCCTGAACCCGACCTCGTTCATGTTCAGATTGAGGATGATTGGATTGACGTAATACAACCAACACTCCCTGAACTCCCCGCAGCTCGTCGTAAACGGTTTATTGTTGACTACGACATCACCTCTGAAAACGCGGAATTGCTGACCACTACCCGACAACTTGCTGATTTCTTTGATGAAGCAGCGCAACTCAGCGGCGAACCAACCATCTGCGCTAACTGGATTATGGGAGACCTCACACGACTGCTCAACACAGCAGAAATTGAGATACAAGAAGCCAAAGTTACCCCTGCACATCTCAGTGAACTCATTCAGTTGATAGGGGACAATACCATTAGTGGTAAGATTGCCAAATCCGTTTTAGATGATGCCTTTGAAACCGGTAAGATGCCGAAACAGATTGTTGAAGAAAAAGGGTTGTCGCAGATTACCGATACCTCCGAAATTGAGGCAATTGTTTTACAGGTCATAGAAGAAAACCCCGGTCCTGCCCAAGATGTTCGTGATGGCACAAAGAAAGCTATCGGTTTTCTTGTCGGTCAAGTGATGAAGGCAACTCGCGGCAAAGCAAATCCGCAAATGGTAAATCAGATTTTGGAACGGATTCTGTCAACCGATTGAAGACGACTGTTAACAACTGAGACTATATTGAATAATTAGGAGGAGTCTAATATGAAATTATCAGAAAATCAAGAACTTGTTCAGAAACTTAATCTAATACTACAGGAATTTCCAGGACTTGAGTATGATGATCTTAGTTCAGAACGAATGGAAAATATGTTGATGGTAAAAGTATCAACCGATGCTGAATGCGATATTAGTACTGCAGGAATTATTGCAGAAAAATTGAGTGAATTTTCTGGGGATCAATTCAAAGTTCAAACACCTGCTGGATCTGAGAAATTTACTTTTGATAATTTTAAAAGGTTTGGCTTATTTCAATTTATGCCAAACAAAAATGTTAGAATAACCTATCCTGAACGCAAAGGGGGAGAGTTAGAAATTGACATTATGGAGGGTATGGAAATAGATATTAATCTGAACGATGAGGATATATGGTATTTTGCTGAAGGAAATGAATTAACAATACGATTTAACATATTTGCCCAACCCCACTATCATAAATATTTACGGAGTCACGTCACCCAGGTTACCCGAGATGGTAAAAAGTTCCCAGATGGTTATCTTTCTCAAAATCCAATTCAAAGTAAATGATAGACAGACAATCAGAATTTTTTAGTCATATCTGAAAAATAAATGGAATTTGTAAATGCAATTAACAAGGTATATGAATATAAAGAAATATAAGGACTTGCTCTCTACAAAGACTTTATTTTTCCCACGTTATGATATTTTAGGAGATCCGTTTGAAGGGTGTCTAGGTCATATCCCCATAAATAAATTAATTGAGAAGCAAACCAAAAGATTTTCCAGAATAACTGCTCTACCTCTTGAGTCTGACACGCTGGCAAGAGAGTTTTTAGAAACTTTTGAACCTATACTTTACCACGATTTTTTACGTGAATTTACTTTTGTAAGTTGTTGGCATCAAAGTGATATAGAATCAATGCCTATGTGGAAAATGTATGCAGAAAGTGGGATAATGATTAAAACTGATTTATCGTCATTATGTCGCAGTTTGGGTATAAATGCTGAAGGATATAAACACTCTGATATATTTCAGGAAAATTATGGAATTGATTCCTCTAAAGGTTATGATATTTCCATTGAATCGGGGAATGTCAACTATATTTCACGAGGAGAGTATGTTGATCCTATAGGTTCAGATCGTTATTTTAAGAAACAGTTGGAGTATGTTGATGAGAGAGAATTGCGAGTTATCCTTCAATTGCAATTAGGACCAGAACAAAGGTTTAACTTTCCATATTTGTTTGATAATACTGATTCGACTTCCCAAGATAGTGCAAGCGGAGAAAAAATCATTATTCAATCTAATTTTCAATTCCATTTAGAGGCAGAACAAAGATTAGACATTCCAATAATGCTAAATAATCAGAACTTTCCACCTCAAAAAATCACCGACATGGAAAATAGAATACTACGCTTCTGGAGAAATGCCAAATCAACCTATGAGCAACATGCTTTGATGTTGAATAGATTCTTGACTGAACCTGGAGTACGTTGTCCAGTGGAAGTTGATTCATTAATTAAGGAAGTAGTTGTAAGTCAAGGAAGTAGTTGTAAGTCCAAATAGTACAGATTCTGAAATGAAAGAGATTGAAGTCTTCAATCACGAAGCTGGTATTGGCGTAGAAGTCAAAAGGTCAGAAATAGAAATTGAACCATCACATGCAAAATTTAGCGTCCAGTTAACGAATGAAGAAAGAATTGAACTGGAATTATAAGTTACTGTTCAAAATACAGTGTTTATTTTCAGCAGAGACATGAAACAGGGTGTATGAATGAAAAAAACACCAACCATAAAAGAGAACCTTAGCCTTTTTTCGGATACAACGGATGGGGGCAAAAGCAGTGTTTTCTCCACTGAGCGGACTGTGCAATCTCCGTCTATAGACCTGCCTGAGGACTTGAAACCTAACACAAGGTTGAAAATGGACGGGCTGACGTTTCTATCTCTTCTTCCATCAGAATCTATACCGATAGCGTTCCTTGACCCGCAGTATAGAGGTGTACTTGACAAAATGAATTATGGGAATGAAGGTAAAAGCAGAGAGAAACGCAGAAGTTCACTGATGCAAATGACTGAGGAACTGATTGGGAATTTCATTCACGGCATTGACAATGTACTTATTCCATCTGGACATCTGTTCCTGTGGATGGATAAGTTTCACCTTTGTCAAGGGTTCAAATCATGGTTTGATGACACACAACTGGACATAGTTGATTTGATCGTCTGGAATAAAGATAGGTTTGGCATGGGGTACCGCTCCAGACGCGTAAGCGAATATTGTGTTGTGCTACAGAAGCATCCGCGAAAGGCTAAAGGCGTTTGGCAAGTACACAACATTCGCGATGTTTGGCTTGAACGTACGAAAACAAAGGAACATCCCCATCAGAAGCCTATCGGTCTACAGGCTGAGCTTATTGAGGCTGTTAGTAATGAAGGTGATTATGTGATTGATCCTGCGGCGGGTTCCTTTTCTGTGATGGAAGCAGCTCTCCTAAAAGGACGAAATTTCATCGGATGTGATTTGATAGAACATATTTGATGTGTTCGTTATCACACATACTTAACGGAAATCTGCAAGAATGCGTATAGGAGAATTAAAATACAAAGATGAATCATGGGATTACCGAACTGCAGATACCAAAGAATATACACACTGCTTTCATACCTATCCTGCAATGATGATTCCGCAGATAGCGAGAAGACTCCTAAACCAGTACGGTGTAGAAGGCGAATGGCTGCTCGATCCGTATTGTGGCACCGGCACTTCTCTTGTTGAGGCATCACTATTCGGTATGCATAGCGTGGGTTGTGACATCAATCCACTTGTGCGCTTAATTGCTACTGCTAAATTGACACCTATTCCATTGGTTACACTTGACAGTGAACTAAAAAAGTTAAACGATACACTTTTTCAAGTTGAATTCGGAGTTGACAAGTTGCCCGAGGCTCCTAAACCGAATATTCCGAATTTGGAATATTGGTTTTCCCAAGAGATAATCAGGTATCTGGCTTCCCTATTAGATTGTATTAAACGAATAGAAGTGCAAGCAGTTCGCAATTTCATAATGGTTGCATTTTCAGAAACCGTACGCGAGGTCTCATTTACACGAACAGGTGGGTTTAAATTGCATAGAATGCCAGCAGAAAAACTTGAGAATTTCTATCCCGATGTCTTTGGTATTTTTCGCAAAAAACTGAACAGGAACAGACAAGGATTGGCAGCGTATCTTGAAAAACGTAGAGATGTAGAAACGTCAATTTGTAGTAACAATACTGTCAATGGAGAACTACCGATGCCGTGTCCAATCGAAGGCTATAATTTAGTAATAACCTCTCCACCTTATGGAGATTCGCACACAACAGTCGCGTATGGGCAGTTTTCTCGTCTATCAGCAGAATGGCTCGGTTTGCCAAATGCACGAAAAGTTGACAAGATCGCAATGGGTGGACACCGTTCAGCAAAAATACCAGTAGAGTCACCCGTGTCGTCTGCCATAGAAAAAATCCGCTCAGTTGATGAAAAACGTGCTTATGAAGTTACTGCGTTTTACATTGATCTGGAAAGTAGTATCAATTCGGTAGTCATAACCCTTGCACCGCGTTCCACAATCTGCTATGTTGTAGGGAATCGCCGGGTAAAAGACATAATGCTGCCAACAGACGAATTTGTTGTCTCTACGTTTGCTAAACACGGATTTTCACACAAGGAAACAATTGTTAGGAACATTCCAAATAAACGGATGCCGAAAAAGAACAGTCCTTCCAACATTGCGGGTCAAACCTCCACAACGATGCACGAAGAATACATCGTCATTTGCCAAAGAACGGATCAAACATGTCCGTAGGTCAGATTATCCTATCATCCATCACAAAAAAGTTCGGCGACACAGTTGCTGTTGACGATGTCTCACTGCAGATAGAGGGAGGTGAGTTTTTCTCCTTACTCGGGCCAAGCGGATGTGGAAAAACAACAACCTTGCGGATTATTGGCGGATTTGTCCATCCAACCACAGGCGAAGTTTATATCAACGATGAATTAATGAGAGAAACCCCACCCTATCGTCGCCCTGTTAATACCGTCTTTCAAAATTATGCCCTATTCCCGCACAAAACAGTTGCACAGAATATCGCATTTGGATTGCAGATGAAAAAAATCTCCAAAATAGAAATTTCAGATGCGGTTGATCGTTCACTTGATTTAATTCAGTTGCAAGGATACAACGAAAGGAAACCTAACGAACTCTCTGGTGGGGAAATGCAACGTGTCGCTCTTGCTCGCGCTTTAGTCAATGAACCTACGATTCTGCTATTAGATGAACCCCTTTCTGCACTTGACCTAAAACTACGAAAACAAATGCAGTTTGAACTCAAAGCACTACAACGCAAAGTCGGCATCACTTTTGTGTATGTCACGCATGATCAGGGAGAAGCAATGGTATTGTCTGATCGGATTGCGGTAATGAACGAGGGTAAAATCCTTCAGGTAGGAACACCGTCAGAAATCTACGATTCACCACAGAATCGTTTTGTGGCTGATTTTATCGGCACTTCAAACTTTTTTGAGGGGATACTCATCAGTACGGATGGTGAATTTGCAGAGGTTGCGACAAATACCGATCCATCCTTTAGGTTCGTTTGTCCGAATAGAGAAGATGTTCCGATAAACACTGCTGTAACGGTAGTAGTACGTCCTGAACGGATAGACATATCCGCTGAACCAAATCCTGACCTACCAAATTGTTTACGCGGCGTGATCCAGGACCAAAGCTACCTCGGAACGACACAACAATACACAGTGCAAACCGATTATCCAAACCATCTCATTGTCAATCAACAAAACGTAGGTGTTAAAAAAAACCATCGCTTTAAGCAAGGTGATACGGTTTATCTACAATGGGCACCAGAAAACGCTATTGTCTTAAATGCGGATTAACCTCGTGGCAAAGGCAGCTTGATTTTTCCATTATCTTGTTGTTGTGATGTCAAGAAACCGATAATGATTTCAACAACTTTATGCCCTTCACTTCCGGGCGAAACAGGTTCGCCTCCTTCTGCAACGAGCTTGACTAACTCTTGAACACCAGCAGGAATACCGACAACATCCCATGATGGTGCCTCAATTGCTTTTACAGAATCCCCTTGATGGATAGTTGCTCCTTTATCGCTAATAAGGATATACCCATTAGTGCCAACAATCTCCAATCTGAATCCAGATTGCGTCGTCTTCGGTCCGCCAGCATAATAACCGCGCACCCCATTTGCAAAATGGATATACCCGTGCGCTGATGGCTCAGTTGCGGGAACATGTCCCCCATCGCCTTTATACTCGTTGTAGCCTTCGTAACCATTCTCTAATTCCGCAGAAACCCACTCTGGAGTCGAATCAGCAAAATAGCAGATCGCATCTACCAGATGTGTCCCGTTACGGAATAGCATAGCGCGACCGCCGCTTAGTGTTCCGATGACATACACGACATCCCCAATACGTCCAGCATCAACGACATCCTCTTTGGTATGCCGCCACAAGGGCTGCCATCTGCGCGTGTGATCAATGGATAGAATAGTGCCGTTTTGTTCCGTTGCTTCCAGCATTCTGTCTGCATCTTCAACACTCGTCGCCATCGGTTTCTCACAGAAGATACCTTTAACCCCAGCATTTGCAGCATCCACTACAAGATCAGCATGCCGATGGTCAGAAGTTGCAACTGTCACTATATCTAAATCCTCTGCAGCAAGCATCTTTTGATGGTTTGTATAAAGAGAAATGTTATCCCAATTGCCCTGATATTTTGCTTTGAATGCATCCAGCGTGTTTTGCACGAAATCACACCCTGCGGCTAATTCAACGTTCGACAAACCGACTAATCCTGATGCATGTGTTGTCCCTATTCCACTACAACCTATAACACCAACACGTAGTTTTCCCATGTTCCTATCCTCCTCTGTCCTAAAATCAACGCATTATCTATAAAAAGATTGTATGCTGCTGCGGCTTAGATGTCAAGTTTTTTGTGGAAACAAAACGATTTGATATAATCCCAAGACTTTGGTAAAATAGTAGGTTAATAAATTTCATGATGGAGGAAAATAATTATGGTTAGAATAATCGCTAACCCAGGAATCCTTGGTGGAAAACCGGTAATTGAAGGCACACGCATAAGTGTTGAACATGTCCTGGGACTATTGGCAAACGGCATGACAAACGAAGAAATTATTGCAGATTATCCAATATTGAGCGAGGAAAGCATTCGGGCAGTACTTGCTTACGCCGCACGCGCGCTCCGCAACGATATAGTTGTTGATGTCCCTTCTTACCGTGACGGAGCATCTTGACAATGCTTCCACCACTTGTTGCAAATGCAAATATTGCTTTTTCGGTAGTTCAATTCCTGAGGTCTCAAGGTATTGACGTGCTATATACTCGTGAAGAGGGTTGGCAGTACTATGAAGACAAAGAGATTCTGGCGAACGCGCACGCGATGCATCAAATAGTTATTTAATTTTAAGAATTATATGAATGTCATTTAGGCATTCCCTGGGATTACCAAAATTTTCCCATCAAGTTCTATTGCTAAAATTTACCCGCCACCTATCAAAAACCCTTGATAAGGTAATCCTGGAAATCTGATAATCCTGAAAATCCTGGTTCAGACAGAATCGCGGAATGCGCGGATGACACACAATATACGGAAAAGATAACCATAATCAAGCCATTCAATTGTCACGAAGTCTCTTTGTTGGAAGACATTTCAACAATAGAATCCCAATAGATTATACATGATTTCTATTGTTCTCAAAACAGAAAACACAACCCAAAAAAACGACAAAAACCCCCATTTAGTTGTTTTTTTCAAAATTTCGTAAATTCAAAAAACCTTCATAAACCCATACCACGACAAGATCGAAAAGACCAATGAAAAAATCGGAAAAACCCCAAAAAAAACAACTAAAAAATTTATTGAATTCCTCTGACCATCATTTAAGAAATCTTGACATCACGTAACAATCCGTGATATATTATCTAAAACAAACTTACAGAAATTTCAATATATAAGAAGGACTTTTCATGAGACTGCAACCACAAAAAGTATGGCAGTATCAAAATCCTGATATAGAATTGAGTTTGACCCTTGCTGCTGAGCTCGGTATCTCGCCACTTGTTGCGAGACTACTTGTCAATGGTGATATAAAAACTGTAGCGGAAGGAAAGACCTATCTGTATCCAACTTATGCCGACCTGCACTCCCCTTTTAAGATGGCAGATATGGCGAAGGCAGTTGAACGTATCCATCAGGCAAAAAAGAAGGGTGAACAGATATGCGTATATGGTGATTATGATGCAGATGGAACAACAGCAACTGCCCTTTTAGTGAATGCATTTCGGCATATAGATTTTCCTGTCAGCTATTATATTCCTGATCGTTTCCGTGAAGGATATGGACTCAATAAAGATGCTATAAAAAAGATACACGGAACAGGATGTACGCTGTTGATAACAGTCGATTGTGGTATTACCTCCATAGAGGAAATTGAATATGCTAATGAACTTGGCATAGATGTGATTCTCACAGATCACCATCAACCCCCTGAAAGCGATCCGCCGCCTGCTTATGCACTTATTTCCCCGAAGGTCGCTGGAAACGAATATCCTTATGCAGAGTTAGCAGGTGTGGGATTAGCTTTCAAGTTAGCACAAGGTCTGTTAGATGATCAATCGTATTTAACATCGCTTCTTGACCTCGTTGTTTTAGGGACAGTTGTAGATATTGCTCCACTCACTGGTGAAAATCGCACGTTGAGTCGACTTGGGTTAGTAGAAATCAATAAGAAAAATCGTATCGGAATCCAGAAACTGTGTGAGGTGGCAGATATATCTGACAAACCCCTTGTGGGTACCTCTTTATCTTATCGTCTGGGTCCCCGTTTAAACGCTGCTGGCAGGTTGAAAACAGCTAAGACCGTGGTAGAACTGTTGACAACTGACTCTAATGAAAAAGCAGAAAAATATGCAAATGATTTAGACCAATACAATCAGGACCGCAAAGACATTGAAAATAAAATTCAGGAGAGTGCAGTAGCATATCTTAACAAAAATGTAAATCTTGAACAGACAAAAGGATTGGTGGTTGCCAGTGATTCTTGGGGAGAACATGCTAAAGGTGTAGTCGGAATCGTCGCTTCAAGGTTACTTGAACAGTATTACCGTCCCATTTTTGTGCTTGCAATTGATGGTGATGAAGCCACCGGTTCAGGCCGTTGTATTGAAGGCATGAATCTCGCTGACAGCTTGAATAATTGTGCTAACCTGCTCATTAAACACGGTGGGCATGAAGCCGCAGCGGGTGTCACATTAAAAACAGAAAACTTACCGAAATTTAAAAAGGCATTCAATGATTTTGCTTGTGAACATCTTGACGACGAAGACTTAATTCCAAAACTACCTTTAGATTTTGAAACAAACCTATCTGATCTAACGTTACAAACATTAGAGCAGTTTGATGTTTTAGAACCCTTTGGAGGCGAAAATCCGTCACCTCGTTTCGTTATTAAAGATCTCACTATTAAAGGACAACCTTCAACGATGGGGAAGGAGCAGGAACATCTCTCAATGTATGTCAGTGACGGTTTTGATTCAAAAAGATCAATAGGATGGCGAAAGGCACAGCATTTAATAACACTTAGTAGACCGAATATTTCGTTAGACATTGCATTTTCCCCTGAAATCAATGACTATAATAATACCCGTTCTGTCCAACTGGTTCTTGAAGAGTTTCATATCAAGTCACCAGACCGGCCTCCGAATCTATTGATATATCCCCCGACCGACATACCTTCTTATGCAAGAGTCGTGGATATCCGCAACCAGAACAAGAAAGAAAGTTTATTGACTTTGCTAAACAAAGATAAACCTTGTATAATATATGTACTAAACACTGAAAAAACGGACCAGTTATTGACAAGTGTTATTCCTGAAATGGTATCAATAATTGGCAAACATGATGAGACAACGACAAAGCAAGAAGAACTTGAGCTGTTAGAAAAAGTTAAGAGTGGCAGATATGGAGGGATTGTTTCCTCAAGTACATTTTCCACCTCTGCATTAGAAACTGTTCCAATCATTGAGAATATTATCTTTTGCCATCTTGAGATACAACCGGATGATTTTTTTGAGAAGTGCAAACCTGCAGCAAAAAATCATAGTACCACAATGCTCAATCTCTTGTATAATCAAGCTTCAGATGAGCAGCTGCTAAAGGAATGGGTAGATAATACTTATCCTGACAGAAAATATCTTGCAACATTATATCGAAAATTGAGTGAAACAAACAAGACGGAGATAACTGATTTTAAAACACTGGCAGAAAGAATTGAACTTAACTCAGACCAAGCTGTAGAATTTGGATTAACTATTTTTGAAGAATTAGGATTAATTGAAAGAAACTCAGACCCTGGACAACAATATATAAGACTAATACCTAACCGCAAGAGTAATTTAGAGAGATCAAAAACCTATTTAAAATGTGAATGGTTGAAACAGAATAGTCAGAAATTTGCGAAATTCCAACTACATGAAAATACCCAACAAATTTGGGAGCGAATCAAAGATGAGTGTGGAATCCCTGATTAATATTATCCAGAGACATAACCCAGAAGCCGCGACCGATTTTGACTTTCTCAAAACGTGTTACAGTTACGCTGAGAATGCACATAGAAAGCAGCTACGGAAATCTGGGGAACCGTATTTCATGCATTGTGTGAGAACTGCAGAAATACTTGCACAACTGCGGCTAGATATGGATACGATTTGTGCAGGTTTGATGCACGATGTGTTAGAAGATACGGGTATTACACGTTTAGAGTTGGAAAAACAGTTTGGTAAAAGTATTGCCCACTTGGTGGAAGGTGTAACAAAAATCGGACGCTATAAATTCAGTGGTGGGCAACGCCAAAGACAAGCAGAAACATACAGAAAACTCTTATTAGCAACTGCCGAAGATTTACGTGTTATCCTGATTAAACTGGCTGACAGGCTCCACAATATGGGGACGTTGGATCACTTGTCTGATGAACAGCAGCTGCGGATCGCTAAAGAAACTCTGGAAATCTATGCACCTATCGCCCACCGACTTGGGATTTGGTCTATCATGAGCCGCCTTGAAGACCTCGCCCTCAAATATATCCTTCCCGATACCTATAGAGAAATCGCTGACCTACTGAACGAAAAACTGGAAGAACGACAAGCATACTGTAAGAAAATGGAAGCGATAATTCATACAGAACTAAAAAAGCACGGAATTCCAGCAAACGTCAGAGGACGAACAAAGCATATATACAGCATCTACCAGAAGATGTATGAGAAAGGAACTCCGTTTAAAGATATATGTGATTTGGTCGGGCTCCGTGTGCTTGTAGACGACGATTGGAGTTGTTACAGTGCACTCGGTGTGTTACATCTTAGGTGGAATTACCTACCTGACCGTGTCCGAGATTGGATCGGGCAACCCAAAAAGAATGGGTACCAATCACTACATACGACCATTTTAGATGATGGCAAACCAATTGAGATACAGATACGAAGTAGGGGGATGCATCAGGTCGCTGAAAACGGAATCGCTGCACACTGGAGTTATAAAGAAGGTGTACCAACGACAAAGGAAGCACTCTCCATTTATGCTAATTACAAGGAGATGCTTGATGATATCCAGGATACACAGGATGTTCCAGACCGATTTATTGAGTCTATGAAATTGGAACTTTTCCAAGATGAAGTTTATGTTTTCACGCCAAAAGGTGACATCCACGCGCTGCCCGTTGGTTCAACAGCAATAGACTTTGCATACAGAATCCACACCGAGATTGGACATACATGCTATGGAGCAGAGGTAAACAATGTTCTCACCCCTATACGCGAGCCTTTACAGAACGGGGACCGCATCCGAATTTTAACTCACCCGAAAAGCACACCCAGTAGATCGTGGCTGCGTATCGTGAAAACAGCGAATGCGCGCACAAAAATCAGAAACTGGTTCAAAGAAAAAGACAGAGTTGATGCACTTGAATTGGGAAAGAAATTACTCAAAGCCGAACTTCAGGTGTCATACCTTAATGCAAACGATTATCTGAAATCTCCAAAGCTGCTAGAGATTGCCAAACAACTTGGTCACGCAAGTGTTGAGGAATTATGCATTCGGATTGGAAATGCACATGAATCTGCAACACAGATCGTAAATCGGTTGAAACCAGAAAAAACAGAAGTTATACCTAAAAAACAAAAACCTAAAGATGTTGAACCCACAATCCATCTTGATAACGGTATAGATTTAGGGATGTTCCGCGTTATGAAATGTTGCAATCCTATCCCTGGAGACGATATAGTCGGGTATCTTACGCGGGGACGCGGGGTTTCTATTCATCGGAATGGGTGTGTCCGACTTCTTGATGAACCGGAGAGATTTGTTGTCGTCAATATGCACGCTGTAGAAGGCACAAACTATCCCGCACAGATTTTTGTTGAATGTGATGACAAACCTGGGATGTTAGGAGAGATCACAACTGCTATCGCAAGATGCCAAGTGAACATTCGTGAAGGGAACTTTAAATCCTCAACTGTCACCAGAATCAATGATACAGCTGCTGATTACTTTACTTTGGATGTGACTGGGGTTGAACAGTTAAAAAAAGTAATGGATGCAATAAAAAGTATAAATGGGGTGGAGAGTGTCGTCCGAAAAATGTAGAGATTTACACCTCGGACGACATGCGGGAAATGACTTTTGTAACTTTGCCGCTACGAATACAAGACGTGCAAACACGGATTCGCCTCGGACCTTCTTCCGTCATAGCACGTACGCGTTGAAGATTTGGAAGCCAGCGACGTTTTGTATGTCGGTATGAAGGACTGATCTGATTTCCTGTACGAGGTCTTTTTCCACATAAAGTACATACGCGTGCCAAACTAAACACCTCCTTTGTTTACTATCTTAAAAAGTTTTCAGATTTTATACATAAAGAATACCACATTTAGGAGTCAAATGCAAATTTATCTTTCTACCTATCGGTTGTTCATCTTTCTTTTAGTTCTCGTTGCAGTTGTCGCATGTGGCACCGATGATGACACATCGGATTCCGTTGTGCAACCTGAACCGATACAATTCGGGACAGTATCAGGAATAGTCACTGATGCAAAAACAAAAAATCCAATTCCTAACGTCGTGATGTTAAATGACCTTGAAGTAAAAACAGGAACTGATGGTGTATATACATTTCAAGAAATTCCTTATGACGTGGAACATCAGTTGACAGTTCAGACCCCCGACTATCAGGATTTCAAGCATGATTTTACGCTAAACCAAGTCCGTTTGACAATCAATGTTCTGTTGATACCTAAAATAGACAACGAGGAGGAATTGAAAACGTTCTTTGATGATTTTTCCAAACTCATAGAAAGCGTGGACCCAGAAAATATTGAATTACTCCAAGCAAAGTTCTCTGAAACGTACGTAGCAGGGGGTGATCCGGCAACCGTCTTTGCTATTGTTTTAGGTGTCATACCGCAAAATTATGAAAGTGTATTACCAACCGTCACCGCTCTCTTTGAAACCTATTCATGGATTCAGTTCGATTTCAAGCAATTAGAAATAGATATCACGCATGCCAGAAAAGCTTCAATTCATACTGTGTTAGATATAGAATCTGAGAATGCAGAAGATGGGGATTTGAGTCACATTGAAGCTCGGTGCGAATTTGAATTTCGTCGCGAGGAAACAGACTGGAAAATTGTCCATTGGGAAGTGTTGTTCTTAGACGTTCAAATGTAACAGGTCTGCCAACGCAGCAAATTCAGTTATATCTAATGTTTCAGCGCGTCTTTGTGGTGCAATGTTTAATTCTTCAAATACATTACTAAGGGTATTTGCAGGAGCAAATCGGCGCAAAGAGTTTTTGAGCATTTTACGTCTACCCCGAAACGCCTCCCTAACAACCCTAAAAAAGTAACCTTCATCATTCACAATAACTCTCGGTTCTTCGCGCATCGTTAACTTCAGAAGTGCTGAATCCACTTTTGGTGCAGGATAAAAGTTATCTGGCATCAAGAGATCAATCAATGTTGTATCAGCGTAATAGGAAATGCCTATTGTTAGCGCGCCGTAGTCTTTTCCGCCAGGTGATGCGACAATCCGTTCAGCGACCTCCCGCTGCATCATTAACACACAAGTATCCAATATTTCAGTGTTTTCCAACAGTTTCCACAAAATAGGAGAAGTTATACCATAAGGGAGATTTGCAACAACCTTCGGTCGTGAATCAGGTGGAAAAAGTGATGGAATATCAACTTCAAGTATATCTGCTTGAACAATCTGTACCTTCCGATCCGATGAAAATTGGGTTTCTAATTCAGAAACGAGTTGCGGGTCTACTTCAATAGCAACAACATTCTTGGCACTCTCAGCCAAAGCAGCAGTTAAACAACCGAGTCCAGCTCCGATTTCAATGACGACATCGTTACTTGTAACTTTACCTGCCTCAATTATAACAGATAAGATTTCTGGGTTAATAAGGAAGTGTTGACCTAATTGTTTCTTGGGACGTGTGCGATTTGCTCGGAAGAATGCTTGTGCCTGTTGAATAAGCAAGTTCTGTTCATGGGTAGCATTCTTTCTGGTGTTTTTCATTAGCACACTATATCCTAAATAAATGATGCTACTACTTCATCATTTCTACTATACGATCAAAGATTGCCTCTGCTACTTCCAATTTGGATAGGCGTGGGAGTTGTTCACAATTGCCTGCTTTATCCAATAGAGTTACAATATTTGTATCAGTTGCAAATCCTGCTCCCTCAGCAAGGATGTCGTTTGCTACGATAAGGTCACAGTTTTTCTTGATTAGTTTCTCTTTTGCGTTTTCAATGACATCGTTTGTTTCTGCTGCAAAACAGACGAGAAACTGATGTGATTTTGTCGCTCCGAGTGTCTTTGCAATATCAGGATTCTTTTCTAAGTTGAGGGTTAAGTTATTGGCTTGTTTTTTTATTTTGTGCGGTTTGAATTCTATAGGACGAAAATCGGTAGGAGCAGCTGCCATGACAACGATATCTGTTTCTTTAAACTTCCGCAGCACAGCACTATGCATTTCTTGGGTAGAATCCACATGACAAAATTCAACACCAGTCGGTGGGTTAACAGTGGCATGTCCACTAACCAAATGTACCTTTGCCCCTCTACGTATTGCAGCCTCTGCTAACGCATAACCCATCTTTCCACTGGAACCATTAGTAATGAACCTAACAGGGTCGAGGTATTCCCGCGTAGCACCTGCAGTTACAAGAACACGTTTGCCGTGTAAATCGTTGCGGTCTTGTAAAATACCTCTCGTACGCTCAAGGATTAAATCCACCGGACTCAATCTGCCTGTTCCTTCATATCCACATGCAAGGTCCCCGATTGCTGGATCAATGAATTCCACTCCCTGTTTGCTGAGTGTCTCAATGTTTCGTTGGACATAAGGATTTTGATACATGTGTCCGTTCATTGCAGGAGCAATGAGTATGGGACAATGGACAGAAACAGCGACAGTAGAGAGTGCATCATCTGCAATGCCGTTTGCAATTTTACCCAGTATGTTCGCGGTTGCTGGGACAATTGTTAAGAGATCAGCACGGTCAGCTAACTCAATATGGGGTGGTTTCCAATTCTCACCTGTTTCAAATAGGTCAAGTAGCACGGGGTTCCGTGATAGAACTTGGAATTGTAGTGGGTTTATCAAACGTGTCGCGTTCTGCGTCATAATGACGTGAACTGATGCCCCCCATTTGATCAATTGACTTGCATAATCAAGCGATCTATGGATAGCAATTCCACCTGTAACACCTAAAAGAATGGTTCGGTTGCTCAGTTCCATGAACAATCGGGATTACAAATCCCGCCTACTGGGTATAGCAAAAGATTCAATGAATGTTGAAACATTTTCAGGAAATATTCGGTTGCGTTCCGCAGAGACAATAGATTGAATTTGTTGAACTGCTTGCTCTACTTTATCTTCGGGGTTAATAACGCAGTAATCGTAATGTTTCAACTGACTCAACTCGGTTTTTGCTATTTCCAATCTCTTTCTAAGTTCTTCTTCTGATTCGGTTTTCCTTGCACGCAACCTTTTCTCTAAAATAGCATAAGATGTTGGTATGAGAAAAATCAGGATAGACCTTGCGGTACTCAGGTTCTGTTTTCGTACTTGTAATGCACCGTTTACCTCAATCTCTAAAATAGTGTCTTTCTTCTCTTGACGTGACATGTCTATTTCAGATTTGAGAGTACCGTAATAGTTTTTATGGTATTCTGCCCACTCTAAGAAGGCATTTTGCTTTATCTTTTCTTCAAATTCTGCTTTTGATAAGAAGTGATAATTGATGCCATCCATTTCACTTGGGCGTGCTGTGCGTGTTGTTGCGGATACTGAGAGTCGTAATGTCTCATCTACTTCACACAGTGTCTTAGCAACAGTGCTTTTACCACATCCTGAAGGTCCGGAAATGACAATGACTAAATCCATGAAGACTAAGGTTTGCTACTCACACAACGAAACCCAAAATAGTTGTCTCTAAGTTCTGGTTCTTTCCTATTTCGGAGAAAAACTCTTAAACCGTAATTAGGATTAGAACCCCAAGATCCCCCACGTATCACTCGATTGGTCTTAATGTCTTTATAGTTGTTTAATAGTTCGGATATACTTTTAGCACCTGCAATTGGATTTCGTGCTGGTGACTTTTTATAGAAATCCCGTTGATATTCGTCAAGGCACCATTCTGCTGCGTTCCCAACTATATCATATAGTCCATATTTGTTGGGTGAATAGCTGCCAACTGGAGCGGTATATTCATATCCATCGTCCTTGTCAGAGACTGCCCAAACTAACTGAGAGTTCTTATCTGCAAAATTGCAGTGTTTTCCATTCACTTTGTCGTTACCCCATGGAAATTTCTTGCCCGTTAATCCTCCGCGTGCAGCTTTCTCCCACTCTGCTTCAGTTGGAAGACGTTTTCCTATCCATTGCGCGTAAGCCATTGCATCATGCCAACTCACACCTACAACTGGGTGTTGATCAGTGGGAGAGAAACGTGAAACCCAGTCAGGTAAAGGTTCTCTTCCTGTAGCCTTAACAAATTTCTTGTACTGTCCCAGTGTTACTTCATGTTTATCTATATAAAACGCATCAAGATAGACCTTATGTACAGGTCTACAGTCTGAATCACCGGATCTGCTTCCCATCTTGAATTCTCCCGCAGGAATCAACGCCATACCATCGGGAAGATCTTCGGAATGAGCAGAAAGAAGTGAAAAAATACCAATTAATATAATGTATGTTGCAGTTGTCTTCATTTTCATAGAGGATACTCCTGAATAAAACGAATTTTTATTTCAATTTTCTTGCGATGTTGAAACGTTTCTATAATTAAGCAAGAACTAATCTGCTGCCTCAGCGAGTTCTAATAAGACAGGGGATTCAACACGGATAGCATCTTTGATGCAAACCTCTTCACACAACTTGCAGCCAACGCAATCCTTGGGTTTGACTAATTCACAGATTCCGAAGAAACTTTCTGCGTGTTCCCCAGTTTCTGGGTCTTTGAGTTCAAGACACTCCCACGGGCAAATGTGAACGCAGAAATCGCACCCAGAGCAGAGTTCATCGTAAATAACAGCTATAGGTCTATGTGTTGGACGACGAATGAATTTGCACACATTGCCGAACTGGTCTCGGATAGCTTCTACCGGACAGACCATACCACATGCAGTGCAGTCAATACATATTGTTGGATCAATGATGTGCAGCATATTGCGGTCACCGGTAATTGCGTCAACCGGACAGTTTGTCAAACATGCCATGCAACCGATGCATTCGTCAGTAATAAAATACGCCATTGAATCTATACCTCCTATTCTAATTTTAACATAAAATGTAAGAAATGTCAAGTGATATCAGAGATATGTTCAGAGGCATTCAATTGTCGAAATGTACTCTTGTTGGAGGGGTTTCTAACCCCGATTTCTGCTGCTGTATATCTCAAATCGGGGTTAGAAACCCCTCCAACAACGAAACCGACAATTGAATGCTTCTGGAGGTATGTTTCACACCTGCTTTGCAAGGAGTGTTAATGTGTGATATAATGGAATAAGATATATGTTATGTCAGATGGTAAGCACTCAGAATGAAATTTCCAATCTCGCTGAAAAACAACTTTGATAAACTCAATATTTTTTTGATGCTTGCAATTCTTGCAATCGGTCTTGCAATCCGTCTTATCGGTATAGACGTTGGACTACCAAACACCCCTGATCCTCGTGAAACGCTGATAGCAGAAGACATTTTAAATCTCATCAATTTCACTGCACCCCCAGAAATTTACAACTGGCCCGGAACAGCATGGTTTTATTTGATTGCTTTTGTAGGCAAGGTGCTTTCAATTTTCGGATTGGAAATGAATGTCGTACGTGTAATTTGGATTGCACGTGTCATTAATGTTCTGTTATCTACAAGTACGATTTGGTTTACCTATAGCCTTGGCAGTCAATGTTTCAACAAGTGCGTAGGTCAGATTGCTGCCGGTTTTTTGGCAGTTTCCATGTTGCATGCTACCAACGAATCGCGATTTGCACTTGTTGACATACCTGCAACCTTTTGTGTGACGCTTTTTCTTTGGTGCGTTGCGCGAGATACGCAACTCACTTTACGGACTTGTCTATGGTTAGGAATCATTGCGGGGATAGGTGTTGCAGTTAAATTCACAACCGTATTCGTTGGATTATCTCTGTTGGTCTTCATTAGAACTGAGAACTTTTTTCAGAAGTACGCTATGATTTTTGGATTAGCTGCATTTACTTTTACACTGATTTGTCCATATTGGTTGTACGATCTGTTTTCATCACAGTGGAATTACTTTTTTAATGACTTCTGGTACGAGGCAAGACACTATCATCTTGGACACTTCGGTCTGTTTTCAACCGGCGACACAGGTTGGGTAAACAAGTTTCTATACTTGTGGACGCTCTTGAGATGGGGACATGGGGTACCACTTGCTTTATTGGTAGGCTTGAGTATAATTTATGTACTTTCCACATCAGTATTGTCACTGAAACAACCTTCAGTAGTAAATCTATTTACCAATAAAAACGCGCGGAATGGATTGTTATTGCTTGCTTTTGTTGTACCATATCTTCTTTTTATTGGATCATTCAAGGTATCATTTACACGCCACCTGCTGATTCTCTATCCCGTTTTTGCGATTCTTGCTGCAGTGTTCTTAGTTTCCTTGAACAGATGGATCGGTGCAATTATTTGGAGCGGAGTTTGGCTATATTCATTTGTTTACACTGTTGCTTTTGCCACTGTCATGTTGACTCAACCGACAGGGCAAGAGGTATCAGATTGGGTATCGGAGAACATACCTCACGACGAGGTAATTACACATGCCCCAGAAGTTTTATTTACTTGGCTTATACCTGAGTTAGATAGAGACATGGAAGTAGGAGCTACAGAATCGGAATGGGTCTTAATTATCCAACCGAATAGAGGGGTATTTGAAAAATATCGGATGAATCCGCAAAACTATGAAAAAGTGGACTGGTATCCGCTTGAAAATTTTGAGGTTGAAGAGACACTTGAATTTTACGAAGATATATTAGGTGAAGGCAACCAGTATGAATGGTATAAGACATTCAGACGCAGCCCTCAGTTCTTAGGAATTAGGATCTCAGTTAATAATGCACCTTTTCCCATGCAAGCATTGACACATCCAGAGTTCCATCTATATCGTCGTAGCAAATAAGGAATTGCTTTTGATAAAAAACGGATAATGGACTTCTACACAAGAGGTGGAGAAAAGTGCTTTTTCTGAATTGGAACAATTACACTTAATATCTGATGCAGCACATCAGCAGGAACAGCGTCTGCATCAATAATTCTAATTGCGTCTTGTGGGTAGTAGTCAATAATGGGTTCAGTAAAACGTTTATAGTAATCCCATCTGTATCGCACTACATATTCATCCTTATCGTCCTGCCGTTTTTCTTTGATGGCTCTGCCTTGGATCCGCTTAAACATGACTTCGCGATCATCACAAACCATATAGAGAACTATGAGAACATTTATATAGGGCGATAATAGATCAACCTGTGCTATGTTTCGGGGGATACCGTCAAGTATAAGTAAATCGGTTTCTGGATTGTAAATCTTCTGCTCAATCTTATTTCTGACGTATTTCTGCCAAGTTTTGACTGTTATATCGTCAGGTACTAATTCACCGCGCGTTGCATATTCATTGAAGAGTTGTCCTAATTCAGACGCTTCGTCAAGTTCTCGAAACATATCTCCACTGGAAATGTGAAAAATACCCGGTATTTTGGAGAGGAGTTTTCCTTGCGTTCCCTTACCGACCCCCGGAGGCCCGACCAAGACGACTGAACGATAACAAGGTGTCACCTCCTCAGATAACGGTTCGTCAAAAAATAAAGATTTCATGTCCAATTTCATGTGTGTTCTTTCCTGAGTTGTTCTTTGTGTCATGTTAATAAAAGGTTGAGTTCATTAAAGGAAGGATCGGTTTCAGGGCATAATTTAGGAATAGTTATACACCGAGTAGGTGTTCAAGAATGTAATAATCTAAACCTTCGTAATCTCTCGCTGTGATAAACTCCTGTTCCACTTTCTTGTCTAATGTCCGCACTTTTTCAAGTAGGTTAAGAAATGTTTTGCGGCTGCTCAGTAAATGTTTTGTAGAAATTTCGCGCGGTTGTGTCCGCATCACTTTAACATCTAATCCAACGAATTCTCCAATTTTGCCGTAACCGTTCTCTTCAAGCACTCGGACTTGATTAAAGGCACGACGTAAATTTGCTGAACCGAATGCTTTGTCTTGGTCAAATTTTAGTCCGTTCTGGTCATTCAGATGCACACTCCAAAGTTTTTTATGGTATAGTGCATACCCCATCTCATCCGACGGTTCTAATCCCGCAAGGATAGCATGTGCACTTTCAATTAATCCACCTACACGGTCAGGGTCTGTGCTGGCATAAGATAAACCGATAGCATGTCCAATCGTCGGGATATAAGCAATATCCATCGGTTCATTCAGTTTCGGTTCAATCAGAATGCGAATCTCCGGATCGTAGTCAAGAAGGACATTAATGGCATCTAATATATAACCGACTGCGTTTGCGGCGTGCTTTGTTTCACGGATATAAGTACCTTCACGGGCAAGCCACAACACAAAATTCTTACACTCAAGAACATTCGCAACGTCAACACACCGTTTTGAACGTTCAATCGCGTAATGTCTTTCCTCTTTGGAATTTGAAGTGAATGCACCATCAATCGTCTTTGAGGATTCCCACAGACGTGGTGCTATGACTTCTGCAGTTAGACCGTGACTATCAATAAGTGCTTTAACATCTTTGGCACGGGATATGAGTTGCGTGTGCGTCTTGTCATCAATATCAGGCACAACATCATCATCATGAAATTGTATGCCGACAAAACCGAGTTTTCGGTAAAAGTCAACTTTGTCATCAAAACTAAAGGACTCCCGAACTGGAGGACCAAAAGGGTCAGCCCCCTCATGTATATTCCAGGGACCGAATGAAAAACGATATTCTGTAAGGGAATTGGACATATCTATTTTACTCCAGAGATGTCAAATATATTGGGATGTGCTCTTTATATATAAAATATTATACCATTTCTATATGATAATCTTACATTATTTCGTAGGTCGGGTAGAGCTTGCGAAACCCGACACGTTTTAGGGCCTGTCGGGTTTCGCAAGCTCTACCCGGGGAATGCCAATAAGGCATTCATACCCGCCAAATGCCTAAATGGCATTTGTAGCGTTGATTTGGGGGAATGCTATATAGCATTCATACCGTTGATTTCTTGATTTGGACCTACAATATGTTATGGCAATTTATCATATAGAAATGGTATTACTTATCTGTACATTAACGATTATATTTATAGTTAGGTTACTCTATTCAAACATATCATGTGAGTGATGTTAAAAGGTTTTCAGATTACTACCACACCATAAATCAGCAAATATATTTATGGATAAAAGTGTTTCATATTGTAGTCTCGTACCGAAACCATTGCTAATCCCTCAAAAAAGCCAAAGGGACGCCAGGGTTTCGGTTCAATGACCCACTCCGCATTTTTGTCAATAAACCCCCACCTTCTTCTAAGGCGAACACCGGCAAGTCCTTCTCTAAACCGATAGGCTTCATCAAACTGTGGGGCAATAACAATCTGCCCAGTTTTATCTGCATATCCAAATTTACCATCAATTTTTACAGCAACCAACCCTTCAGAAAAGTAAAGATGCCTGGATTCATAATCAAAATCAAATTTTAGTGCTACGTCTCCCTTCGTATCAATAAAGACATACTCACCGTGCTTTGTTTCAACATGGGCGAGTCCCTCGGAAAAATCGAATACCTCTTTAAATTGAGGCGGGATGGCTATGGCACCCGTTTTATCAATATACCCTTCACTGGCGCAGCCACACTCATCCATATATCCATCTTCGTTCAGTTCCTCTTCTTCACAGAAATCTATTCTGGTTAATCCGTCACAAAAGGAATGCCAGCAATTATAATGTGGGGGTGGAATTAATGCCCACGCACCAGTAGGATCAATATACCCCTCCTGTGTAGCGGTTTTCGCATACGCGAGTCCCTCAGAAAACTCCTCTACATCCTCAAAAGTTGGTGGTATAACGATTTTCCCTGATTTATCTATGTAGCCGTATTTTTCCTCTATCAAAACGGCGGCTATCCCATGCGCAAACGGGAACACACACCCAAACTGAGGAGGGATAACAAAGTCTCCATTTTTATCAATGTAGCCATATTTACCTTCAACATTTACTGCTGCCAATCCCTCGCTATATCTGTAACAGAGGTCATCAAAGTGGGGTGGAATAACAAAATCCCCGGTTTTATCAATGTAACCAAATTTCTGCATATTTTACCTTCCTTGTCATTCAAGTTGGTTTCTATGTTGCATTTGCTCCATAGAAACCAACTTCTAAACTGAATTCGTTAATTTCCAAGCGTTATTTTGAGCAATCCACCATCGGTACCTCCTTCGCTTGTTGGTTCTATAGTAACCGCCAAAACTGTCGTTGAATCTTTGTGGATTAGATATCCCCCTCCTGTGCGAGTCATAATTTGTATGAGATCGTCTTCATTCTCTGGGATTTCAATATCATCACCGCCACCCCCATTCATTCTGTCCACAATCCCCTGTGCCAGTCTCTTTGCCCCGCACGGTAACCCTTTAGGTAATTTATTACCTCTGACTTTCCAGTACGGAAAATCGGGAGTCGGAGGCATGACGTTAATGTGTTTTCTATAATCTCCCTTTTTAAAACTAACGTCCCAATGAGGACCCCCATGTTGCGCCCCTCCCTTGGCCATCTTCCACTTGCTCTTTCTACTGTCTACATACGCACTACCGGATCTTTTGGGATTTTCATGATCTTGAGTGTCAAAACCAGATTCCGGTGGCGGTGCCCTGTTTGAGGATCCTGTATCCAGTGCACAGTGATATCGGAATCATATACAGAAAATGTAAAAAATTTCCTAATTTTTGAATATAGGTCATCATCAACGTCCTCAAGATCGAAATCAACATCAAATTCATTCGTATTCTCATCATAACTGATTCCCGTGATTTTGACTTCGAACTTCTCACTGTTCGCGAAAATGCTCACAATTCCCAGTACAATAAACAATCCTATTAGGATAGGGCTCAATATTTTTCTCATTTTTACCTCAAATTTTCTTTCTTTAGGAAGTTTGAATTCATTATTGTTAGTCAAAATACTCTTTAGTCTCAAACAAACATCTTGACTTTTTTATTAAGTATAAAGTATTATGTTAATAGTGTCAAGTTATTTTAACAGAAGGGCAGGATTATTTAGTTTTAGGTTTTTTAAGTGAATATGTTAACATACGTTAATAGATTTGTATGTTTATTGTCGGTTTGATATTCCCTTTGTCTGAACCAGGATTTGCAGGATTACCAGATTTTCAGGATTATCCTCATCAAAACCTATTCCAAAAGAGAACATAAACGCTCATCAAAAACCCTTGATGAGGATAATCCTGAAAATCTGGTAATCCTGCAAATCCTGGTTCAGACAAGAATGAGTCAATTCCTCAAACCAAGTAAGGGTGTGTAAAGTTTTTGTACTGGAATTTTGCAATAAATCCAAATACACATGAAACTTATGGGAAATCCCAATAAACAAACACAAAAAACAAAATTGCCTCACCCTAAAATAATGTATAATATAACTATGAAAATCCAAAAAAACAACATTTTTCCTCAAAAAAACACTGTCTATGAGGTATATCTGGCAGAGAAAAAACTAATCCAAAAAACCGAAAAATGAAAAAAACTCAAAAAAATTTTACGTTTTCGAAAAAAAATCCCTTTCAGACCTTACTACGACTGGATTGATCGCAATTTTTCAAAACATACCACGGTATGTTATTTCATACCACGTGGTATGTTTTGGAGAATCTGAACTAACGAAAAATTGAATGCACAATTCTATTTTAGCAACGCAAAAAACCAACAAAAAATGTATTGTAACCTGAGTTGCTACCTATTATTTGTTGGAGGGTTTCTAACCCCGATTGATAACAGAAAAACAACGAATTTTGATGCGAATTGTCATAAATCGGGGTTAGAAACCCCTCCAACAAGAGTATTCTAAAGTAGGTGGCAACTTAGGTTATTGTACAAAAACTTTGCACACCCAGTCATTTCAAAAGAAGCTAACTCAATATAGGAATCTTGTAATATTACCTAAAATAAATACAATGCTGTCAAATTCTATATCAACCCCCTTTTCAGATTTACCTGCCCGCGTTCCTTTCCAAAACCGATTTTTCAAGAAATCTATGGTTAAAATAGGAAATAATCTTTTGCTATTCTGGTTTCTGCTGTTTGGAACATGTTTCTCTGTGCACGCTATAGAAACTGCTAAAGATGAAAGCACAGACACCACAGTTGCTACGCAGACCTTCAGTTTTGTTGATGTCTATCAGATTAAGTTGGACTTAGATATACCGGGAAATGTAAGAATAATTGCATTAGATAGCAAGAAAGTAGAAAAAGACACAATTAGCGTTACACTTGAAAAACAGGTGCTGGAACAACAGGCAATCCTATCAAAATCATATCTTGAAAACATATCATTATTCGGAGAAATTACAGATGGAACACTTCAGATAAATTCGCAGTTGCCAGTAGATTTGTCAAAAGGCAAAATAGAATACCAAGACACTCGTGAAATTAAAGAAAAACTCCAATTAAATTATGAAATCAAAACACCGCCCGATGTCTCAGTTCAACTTAATGTAAAAAATGGAGATGTATACTTGCATCATATCCGTGGAAATATAGAAGTTACCACAGAATCAGGAAACGTTGAACTTGATGAGACTTTAGGAACTTACCAAGTGCATGTGAAAAAGGGACGCATTAACGGAAAAATCTTGTTGACACCAGGACAAAACGAGATAAAGACCGATGACGGATCAATCAATCTCACAGTACTTGATGACCTTGCTGCACCACTGGATTTAACTGCCCTTGGCGGGAAAATCGAATTATTGTTACCTACAAACTATCCAGCAGATGTTGAATTAGCAAATGAAAAACAACAATATATTATGGGTATACCTGCAGAAATTGAAGAGAATAAAGGCACTATCAACGGTGGGGGTCCGCTTCTTCGACTAACTGCCACTGATACAATTCAAATTCTTAAGAATCCAAGAATCAATACATCTCCACAAGAAAATAATACAGATAATTCGCAAGAGTTAACCGCGCCAAGTTATGTCCAACCTATTCCATTTACAGAACGCTCACCTACGATTGACGGCAATTTAACCGAAAAAGCTTGGTTAGATGCAATTGCATTGACTGCATTTCAAAACCCTATAGGTACAGAAACAGCTGAGAATCCAACTGATGTTAGTTTGATGTGGGACAATGAAAACCTTTATATTGGAACAAGGATGTATATAGAGGACTCACATATTCCTCGTGTTTCGCAAACACAACTTGATTCACCCATCTGGGAGGATGAGTGCGTTGAAATCCTCATTGATATGAATCCTGATACAGAGGATTATTTACACCTTATCGTCAATCCCATTGGTGGTTTCTTTGACCAGCAGGTACAAAATGTAGGATATCCGCATTATAGGTATGCACCAAAAGGTGTTAAACGAGAAGAATTTGACGATTCTGCTAAACCGTTTAAGGCGGATAGTACTTGGAATTCTGGTGCAAAAGTCGCAACGAAAATAAACACCAATTACTGGAGTTTTGAAATTGCTGTTCCACGAAAAGATGAAAAAAAACAGAAGACAGACACTTGGCTTCTTAACATACACCGCAAATCACAATATAAGAAAGAATATGTTGATAATTTGAACACTGTCCTATTTCAAGAATTTAGTTATTGGTTACCACTATATGATGAGGAGTTTCAGTGGTGGCCACACTGGAAAGAGGCGATGGGAACACTCAAATTAGTCAAAGGTCAACCTTCTACATCGGAAACCTATAAGGTCGCTGAGAAGTACAAAATTACAGCAATTGAAATTGAGGGAAACACAACAATCCCGACCAAGATAGTATTGGAACAAATACCGATAGACGTAGGAGATACCATCTCAAACGAACAAATTACAAAATTGATTGCAGAATTAGATCACTCTGACCTGTTTGAAGAGGTGCAATTGAAGACTGTAGTGGCAGAAATTGAAGGGGGAAATTCACCAACCAGCGGCCTGTCTGATGACACGGAAGTCACGCTCCAAATCAATCTAACCGAAGCACTTGTGCAGCAAGCAAAGGATGTATCCATCATAGGTAATAAGAATTTTCCTGCTCTATTCATAAAAAGATGGTTTGACCTATTACCCGGATACATCTCTGAATCAAATGCAATACTGAAACAACAGATGATAAACGATTTTTATGTAAATCGTGGTTTCCCTTTTGTCAAGGTAACGCATCAGTTTGAAAATGAAGTCTTGCAGTATAACATCAACGAGGGATCTTTAGATGAGGTCCGTTTTACAGGCAATCGCCGAATCCAGCAATCTGAACTGTCCTCCGCCCTTGATATGGATACTGAAGGTGTTTATTTTCATGCAATGGGGCGCACCAAAATCAATAATTTGCAGAAAAAACTTAGCAAAGACAACGATATTTTTAAGTCGATTCGTGACTGGTATGTACAGCGCGAAGGCGGAAAAAACGTCCTTGTTGTTGATATTGAAGAAACACCTTTTATTAAACCTGGATGGTATCCTATACTTGGCTATAATCGTGTGCATGGGTTATTTCTCGGTGTCGGTGGAACACTTACTACGCACTATACTGGTGCAGAACAACTGTTCGGATCAATTAGCCGCGGATTTTCCAGCAAAATCCTAAACTATAGTTTCGGCGTTGAAAAGAGTTTCTTTGAACGTTACCCTTTGGCAATAGGTGTTGGTCTATTCAAACTAACAGACATGAGTACGAATGCTTATCGTCTCCATTCCACTGAAAGCAATCTGAGTTCAGCCCTTTATGGAACAGCCCATGATGATTTTTACCAACGCCAAGGAGAACAGATATGGATAGCACAATCTTATGGAACATCATCATTGGTGCGGCTTCAATTCACACAGGAAGATCATGAAAACCTGACGAAATCAACGGACTGGAGTTATTTTGACCGTAATCTTATCAAACGTGGAAATGCAAGAATTGATACGGGAAATCTAAAAGCGATTTCTATAGGTTATACTTTTGATACGCGTGACAAAAAATCCACACTCAAACGTCAGCAAGATATCGGAACTCACCTGTTGCTATTACCAAATGAACGAACAAAACGAGGATGGAGAGGACATGTCGGCTTTGAAAAAGCTGGGGGCGTTCTTGGGGGGAAATTCAATTATAACTTTTACAATATAGAATTAGTACGCTACAATCAGTTATATGGACCTCATCAACTGAACTTCCGTCTTTCAGGAGATTTTTCTGATTCTCCTTTGCCAAGGCAACAAATACTTTTTCTTGGAGGATCCTCAAACTTACGTGGATACGATTCTAATAAATTTGCTGGGGATAGACGACTTTTACTTAACATAGAATATAGACTTTTTAATGAGATCCGAATTGACCCATCTACTGATGCTTATGTGGGTTGGACATTAACTACTTTTCTGGATACAGGACAGACGTGGTGGTATGGTGAAAAAATATTTTCAGATTTTTCACTTAACGACTTTAAAACCGCAATTGGTTTTGGATCGTCATTCTTTGTTAGTCCACCTGGAGACTTACAACCAGTTAGTACATCAGTTGAAATTGCCATTCCACTCAGCGTGGAAGCCACGCTACGTACACCGAGAATTATCTGGCGTTTGGAAAGAATGTTTTAGTTTTTTTGAAAAGGAAAATATGAAAGGAATAAAAATCACCCCGCTCTATAGTATACATAACAAACTCGGCGCAACCTTTGATGTCCGTCACGAGGATTGGAATGTTGCAGTGAAGTTTACCGATCCCATTGCAGAACACCATGCCGTGAGGAATGATGTCGGAATTGCAGATGTTTCATACTTTGGGACATTACGTTTGACCAGAGAAGACCGTGCGAAATTCTTGCATAGACTCATATCAAACGATGTAGAAAACCTTGCGAATGGGGAAGGCAATTATGCTACACTATTAACCAATCGTGGTAAAATCATCGGGGATTTGAGAGTTTATGTATTTAATGATACAATCTATATCAGTACTGCACCTGAAAACGTAGGGCAGGTATTTGCGGAATTGGACAAGTATATTATTGCCGATGATGTGGAACTTTCTGTAGAAACTGAGAATGTCGGAACAATTGGTGTTTACGGACCGAATTCTCCTGAACTTTTGCAGGCTGCTTTGGGTATTGACGAAGCCAGTACATTACCTGAATACCATTCTGTATATTGCGAAATTGAAGATAGGTGGGTAAGTTGTGTACGGACGAATATAGTTGGTGAATGTGGCTATCATATATATACATCCGCAACCGCATTGGAATGGCTATGGGAAAAGTTGACATCAGAGTGTGATGGTGTTGTCCCTATCGGATGGGATGCAGCTGAAACACTACGGATTGAAGCAGGAACACCGAGATATGGAGCAGAATTAACCGATGCTGTCATACCGCTTGAGGCAGAATTAGAACATGCAATTGATTTTGAAAAAGGGTGTTATATCGGACAAGAGATTGTAGCGCGGATGAAGTATCGCGGCCATCCGAACCGATTGTTGAGAGGTCTTGTAATTGATGCGGAAAAACCAGCACAACAAAATGCACCTATTTTCAACGAAGACAAAGAGATCGGATGGGTAACAAGTTCTGTATACTCTCCTACACTTTCTAAACCGATTGCGTTAGCTTATGTTCGAATGGTAGTCACAGAACCCGGGAGTAAGGTTCAAATTGAAACTTCCGCAGGACGTGTCAAAGGGACGGTTGTGGGTCTGCCTTTCATTTCTAATGAGCCATGAACAATTATGGTAAAATATGAAAATAATTATACATTGTTTTCAGTTAACTGCTTTGGTAGACATGCTATTTTTTCCACTCTTGTATTCGGTAGGAGCGACCTCCAGGTCGCGACCGGGAGGTCGCTCCTACCAGAACATTGCGATAAATGGCATCTTATTTTTTAGAAATGGTATAACATGTATTTTTCCAAATAGGAGGTAATTATAATCTGATGAAAAGAAAGACGATCTATTTGCGATTAGTTCTTTTACTCTTGTTGCCTGTCGTTGTTGGTGGATGCGGTTTAAGCAAACTCTCCAAAATTCAACAAGAGGGTGATTTAGAAGTAGTTGAAACTACCCTTGAGAAAAACCTGAAAACACTTGAACGGTTATCTAAATTATCAAGGAGTAAATCTCTAACTGTAAAGACTGCGCGCGCGCATTCATCTTATAGCGGTTTTCGCGAAGATAGGATGGAAGAAGCAGAGCTCGCAGGTGACACTGAAACCGCTGAAAAGATGCGAGAACAAGCAATCTATCACTATCAACGATCAGAAATGTATGCTTTCAAAGTACTGACAAAATCAGACAAAATCTTCAAGAAAGGAAGAGCAATTGACAAAGATGTGTTTGAAACTGCACTTCAGCAACTAAAAAAGAAGGATGTAGAACCGTTGTTTTGGGCTGCTTATTCAATAGCACGCGGCATTAGTTTGCAAAAAGATGATCCTATGCAGATCATTGAGCTCAATCGCGTGGAATTGATGATGCGACGTGTCTTGGAATTAGATGAAAAATTCTATTTCGGCAGCGCACACCTGTTTTATGCTGTCTATTATGGGGATCGGTCTCCTGCTGTTGGTGGTGATCCCGAAAAGGCAAAGGAACACATCGATCGCGTTGATGAAATAAATGATGGGAAGTTCTTGTTGAGTAAATTCTATTTAGCACGGTACTACGCCTATCCTAAACAAGATGTTGAGCTTTTCAAGACATCTTTACAAAAAATTATTGATGCACCAGATGACATGTATCCGGGAGAGGAAGCCGCGACAGCATTGGCTAAGTCACGCGCACAACGTCTGCTCTCCCAAGTTGATACACTTTTTGATTTAGAAAATCCATAAGGAGAAATTAAATATGAGCGATAAAAAAACATGCAATAAAATTCACCCCGTGATTATAGCGAGTGTGTTTATAGTTGTATTAAGTATGTTATGTTTGCCCCAGTCTACTTGGGCTGTTGATCCCATTAAGTTTGCTACGCTTGCACCGAAAGGTTCTACTTGGATGAACAATTTCGATGCAATGGCAGAGGAAATAAAAGCAAAAACTGGTGATAATATCAAATTCAGATTCTATGCAAACGGCATTCAGGGAGACGAAATTGATGTTATCCGCAAGATGCGTGCTGGGCTGCTTCACGCTGGTGCTATGACTGCAAACGGTCTCGGTGAAATTCAAAAAGAGGTACTCATTTTCCAACTCCCGCGTCTGTTTAAAAACTACGAAGAACTTGACTATGTTCGTGACTTTCTCCGCAAAGATTTAGATAAAGCGTTTTTAGATGCTGGCTATGTTCTCATCGGCATGGGAGATATCGGTTTCTACTATATTTTTAGTAATCATCCAATTAGAACGATAGCAGACCTGCAATCCCCCAAGGTCAAGATGTGGGCACGAACAAGTGACAAAATCGCACAGACATTTTACAAGAAGGCGAACATCGCGACTGTGCCAAGAGAAGTTACGCAGGTCATGTCTTCACTCTATTCTGGTCAACTCAACGCAGTGACAGCCTCCCCCTATGTAACTGTAGCATTGCAGTGGCACGATAAATTCAAATATATGACCGACCTTCCAGTAAGCATTGGTGTTGGTGCAACAGTCATCACAAAGAAAAAGTATGATGAACTAACACCAGTACAGCAAAAGACTTTACGCGAAGTAGGGGACAAATATCAGGACAAGATGATTCTAGAAATTCGAAAAGATAATGAAACTGCAATTGAGGCATTGACAACGAGAGCAGGCATAAAGATCGTTGAGTTTGAGGAAGATGCACTTGAAGCTTGGGATGCAATCGCAGCTGAAACTCACAATGCACTTGTTGGGGAAATCTACTCACAAGAGTTTCTTAATAAGATTAAAGCACATTTGCAGGAACATCGCGAGAAGAATTAGTTTTGAAATCTCTGTTTCTGTTATGAAATAGGCGGGTTCATCCGAACTCGTCTATTTTCCTTACTTTTGAATTCCCGCTTTTTCAAACATCAAATCCAAATACGATTTCTCATCATTGAATAGACTGCTTGTGGAACCGTTCTCTTTCTCTTTGTGCCAATCCAAGCGGAATATATTGTACTCCAACATGTTTTCTTTAATCCAGTCAACGTCTTCTCCATCTCCTAACTCGGAACTATCACGCAGTAGAAGAAACGAATTAAGTTGGAATTTTTGGTCCTGTTCAGCCACTAACTGCTTTTCAAGTGTGATAAGTGTTTGGTCCTCGGATTTTTGCGCAAGTATAACCTTCGGATGATTCTTAAAATCCCCTCTTTTACCCCCAATGATTTCACGTTCTCCTTTTGGATCAATGAAAAGAATGTGTGTTATATCTTGTTCTTTATCAAGCACCCATAGCACAAAATCGGGGTAATAACTTCCTGCATCGCTTTCTAAAAAGATACCGATCTTCTGCACATTCCGCATCAGATAGAATTCGTATCTTTTATTTTCTCTATAGTTTAGTTTGATATACTCTGTCAGGTCTTCAACAAATTTCTTTTCCCCCGCGTTTAATCTATCTGGTGTTATTTTTATATCGCGGTAGTCTTGTTCTACATCACCTGGAGGGCGCATAAGCGGTTCGTAAATGTGTCGATGCCCTCGTAGCAATGACAATTGCAATTTGCTTTTGATATGTGAATACGGATTTACTGCAAGAGGATTTAATTCTACGTTTTCAACTTGCTCTAAGAAAGCGTTCAATTCATCTTGGGTTGAAAATTCTTTTGTCACCGTATATTCATAGATTAAATCATTATGGTTCAACGGTTCATAAACATAATTTGTGCGATTGATATGTGCGTTGATACGGTTTTTGAGTTTACGGGTCACATCAATTACGACTTGCCGATTAAGCCGATCTGTCCATGCAATTGGATCTTGCCCCGGTTTCTGATATTGAATTTCTCCGACGAGTGATAGGTAGTCAACGATAGTGAGTTTATGATTTCCCTTGCTATAAAGTTGCAGCTGGTTTTTCTCAGCTTCACGATGAATAACATTAGCAAGTTTTGCACTATTTAGATAGCAGGCATATCTTTTATTATTTTGCCGTAGGTCTTCAAAAACATCTGGGGCATCTCTATCCTTATCCGTTCTGTAATCTAACGGTAATTTTCTCCAGTTACTGATAATCCGGGATTCTTCAGCACCATCATTAAGATTAGGTATAGTGAATTCATCTCCGTTGAGAAAAACTCGCTTGATGCCACTACCCGCTGTGTCCCCCTGTTTAAAGATATGCAATTTTTGGCTATAGTCATCAAATTTAACTGACGTGTTACCATCTACTTTAAAAAGCATCGGGTTTACTTTAATTGGAAAAGTGTGTAGCAGTGGAATACCACCCGCGTGCACTTCTTTAAGGAAATGTTCAAGGTAACTACGCCGCAGACTGAAAACAGTTAACGTCTCCAGCCGCCGAATGTCGTCTTTCTTATCATTTTTTCGTAGAAGATAGTAATTGGGGTTGTGCTCAGTGTACCGACGTTTGCCATCACCGCCTTTCCCATGTAGGCGAACACCGCGCCCGAAAATCTGTATAATCAAGTTACCTCTGGAACTTCCCAAGTTAATCAAATCAATAACAGAAAGGCGATAGGAATTCCACCCTTCCGCAAACTTACGACTCCCAATTAGTACATTTATTGGACTGGATTCGTTATCAAGGTTTTCAAATTGTAGGTTTGGATTGGCAAAAACTTCAACGCGCGTTTCAATTTTGTCGTTTGCAATACTGTTGTAAAAACTCACTGCATCTCCGACGTTAATCATGCCCCATTTTTCGCCATCACCGTAAGAGAGAAGTAATTCGCTACTGTTTTCAGGGTTGCGTGCAACAACAAGTGGACCGATAATGTTGCTACCAAAAACGGATCTGAACTTTTGGCGTTCAACATCACTCAGTGCAGCAAAATAATCTAATACCTTTTGAATATCAGAAACCTCATCGTCTTTCCCTTCGTCTTGTGGTTTTTCGACTGTATGTCCCATAAACGCCATCAAAGGACGATGTTTAGTCAGATCATCATCGAATTGTTCATCATTTTGGACTCTGTTGAATGTCCGTAACTTTTCCTCCATCACCCGGAGGCATTCATCCAAATTGTCTTTAATTTCCCCTTCGGATTCAGCATCCACTGTATCAGCTGCTATCGGTTTAAAGAAATGGTCTTTGCCGTATCCATCGCCGTAAAATCGTGCGTAGTCGTATCGGTAGATGATTGCGTCATCGTATTCGTCCTTTAGTTCTTTTGCCACGTTGTGAAAGGTAGCAGAATACTCAAATAGGAAAGAGTTACCGACATTAAGACGGTTTCGAAGTTCTCTAAATTTACCCGCCTCTCCACTTGTCAAGCCGATATGTGCTTCGTCTACTAAAATGAGTCGGCGAATTTCTCCGTCATCTGGCAAACGAAAATAATCTTCTTCTTTTTGCAAAAGTCCCTGTGTCGTATCAATTATGAGTTCAATACGGTTGTTATAGGTTTCATTGAGTTGGCGCACGTAAGGTTCTAATTCTCGTTCATGTTGTTTTATTAGATTTGCCAAGGGGGTTGTTAGGAAAATTTGAAGACGGGCGTTGTTCTCTTTGCAGAAATGGTGCAGATATTGGAAAATGTTAAGATGCATGACGAGGGTTTTTCCGCTGCCCGTTGCCATCCAATATGCCAGCATCCGTTGGTCTGCTTGTCCGTTGTCATATTCAGGTCCGGTTGATAGTGCGTGGTCTGCAAAGAATTGTTCAGTGAAAAGCAGTGCCAACACTTGATAGTAACGAAGTTTAAAGGTATTTTTTGTTAGATAGTTGTACTCGTCAAGAAATTCTTGAATCTTTTCCAACGGTTCAAAGGGGAGGCGTAACGATTCGTCTGAATCGTACAACTCAATGTCACGTTTTGTGCCATCATTACTGATGTCAATTCCGTTTTCAGTTAAGATTTTTGCTTCGTATTCTTGATATAGTGCCATGAGTTTCCTGAATTAGGGAGCCTGTCAAAGGTCTGCATCTTGCAAATCGCGACACTCTCTCAAGTGAGAACTTTCTGCCATATTTAAGGTAAAAAAGTTTCTCTGAAATTCACCGTTTTGTGTAAAGAGATCGAAACCTTTATCAACCCTAATAATCGCGTGTTGCGTTTCCAAATATCTTGCATGAAAAATACCGTCAGGATCGTCCTTTACAGACAACTTTATTTGCCAATCGGGGTATTTATTCTTTAGAGGTTCTATGAGTTCTCGGATAACTTTGCGGTGGCTATCCTGATTTCGTGTCCGCTTATTTTCTTTCGCGTGATTTGTCTCATTGTCCCAAATTTGCTCCGCACAACACGTATATATTTCTACATTGCAAATATCTTTCTGGCGTGAAAATAAACCGTTGTCGTGCCATAACGATAAAATATACTCTATACCCTTTTGGAAAGGCTTCGGATTGCTGTTAACATTTTCAATATATGGGTCATAAAACCCTAACCGCTTTGAGAAACGGACCGCACGGATGATTAGGTCATCCACTTCCTTTTTAGGAAGTTTGTCTATTGGTCCTACTTGGTTTTCATATCGTTGGCGGTCTCTCTCAAAATCACTATTACGATAGTCGGATAATGGAATAATACTTGCCTCATATTTTTGGTCAGATTTTAGTGTTTGCAGACTATCATCTCCGACAATTAAGGCATCGGGCTCGATTTCTGTTTTTAGATGATATGCCAAGTCTAAAAGGTCCCCTGATGGGATAGAATTTGGTGTTACATGCCAATTAACGATCCGTTTTTTCTTGTTTTTCAATAACTCTTCTAATAAAATTTGCAATCGTTGCCCATACTTGGTAGGTACAGACCTAATTTGTTTGATGAGAGCATCTTGTAATCTTTTCCCCGTGTCAACAATCAGTAATCCGTTTTTTTCAATTCCTTTTAAGAAATCTTCCGCATTCACCATATAAAAATTATCAAAATAATTCGCATCAAACACAGAAGGATCAGGAACTGCACTAACCAACATTAAGCAACTCCTTTCGTTATCTCAGTTCACGCAGCCGTTCCGGGAAGAAACCGTTGGGCCAATCATCAATGAAATCCCCATCTTTATCAAGGTGCAAACGTTCCGCTTTTGCACCATCGGGTCGACGACTGATATAGATAACCGATATATCTTCTGGCTTGATCTTCTCTTGACGAACTAAGCGTTGCAGGCGTAAAATCAAATGTTCACTATGGGTTTCAACAATAAATTGATTCTGACGTGGTTCCTTAATGCATTCCGCTAACAGGTCGCCAAGATCCGCTTGCAATTTCGGATGCACGTGTACTTCAGGTTGTTCAATGGAGAGAATTCGTTTCTCTGATACCAAACTCTGCACAACAAAAGGCAGAAGTTGACTGATACCGAAACCGACATCTGGGAGGCCAACATTTATAGGTTCTTTTCGGTGTGTATCTATGAGTCGTACCTCAAAAAGATCGCCTGGATTTTCTCGGACTGATTTCACATCTAACTCGTACCCCATGTCAAGACGTTTTAACCATGTGTCTGTTTCTTGGACCAGTTCGGGACGACGAAAGAGTAAATCTGGCAGCAAGTCGCCTTGGTATCCCACATCCTCAGGGCTGGTCCCTGAAAAGATATACCATCTTTGCGGGGGGCGCCGAAAAGGACTCATTGGGAAAAGTGAATCTAAAGTTTGTTCCAATGCGCGGCCTGTTGCTATAACAAGTTTGCCAACATCAAAAAATTGTGTTCTTTCAGATTGACGATGCATTGATGAAAGATAAAAAGGTCTCCAACGATTTTTGGCAATAGAAATATCTTCGGTTGGAAGAAACCCTTGCATCCTAAGCACTGTATTGATCTTTTCCCTATGACTTTTAGAAATGTAGGTTTTCAAATCGAAATTTGATGTGAATAATTCTATATCAGCATTTAAGTATTTGATCTCGTTTCGAATTAATTCGTGACGCAATTCATGAGGCAATTTTTGATTCGATTCTTTAATGTCCTGCAATATCTCATCAGATAAATTGAATATAGTTTCTGAATTTGCTTTGAATTTCTCAACCCTTTCAAGTATCTCTTGTTGATTCTCTTTACACCACTCAAACTCTGGTTCCCAATATTCCGCTGCCTTTGTGAACCAAGTACACTCTACCACATCTAATTTTGAAGTTAGTAAATCATGAAAAGATGGGTTAGAAAAGCCCATTCTTTTCCAAAATTCCTCATGTTTTTCGGTTGTATTTAGTGGCTGAAATTTGGCAATACACTTAGAAGATTTCTTATTGTAAATTCCAATCTGAGCTAAAAGGATTTCTTCTTTAAGAGAAGTCCTCTTGAAACCAAATTCAATCGCTATTTTACTGTTTTCTGATGGTAGTAGAGACAAATCCTCTTTATTCATTGTTGTTGCAACACGAATTGAGAGGGTCCGATCCAAATCATGATCAAATAGCATTTCCTGAAAACTACCAAGATCAACGATTTCATTCTCAGTTCGAGGTAGTAGTAAAGCCCCCGACTCTCTGCTTTCTATCGTCTGTTTAAGGAGATAAAGCGCATGTAAGATTGAACTTTTTCCTGCACTATTTTCCCCGAAAATTAGCGTTATCGGTGCAAACGGAATGCACGCACGTTTTCCAAACGCTTTGAAATTCTCTAATTCAAGTGCTTGTAGCATTAGTCTTCTCCTTATAAGCTTTACATCTCAACAGGATCCCACACCGATCCTGAGTCAAAGTCCGATGTCGTGATAAGATGGATTTCTCGTAAATCTGAACCTTCATGCAATGCGATCTGATTTGCCTCATGGTTAACATCTAACTGCGTAACACCCGCCAACCGTTCATCTCCAAGAATTTCTAACAACTGTTCTGTATCGTTCATATCCTCAGTAACGTTGCGGAACACAACCGCTCGCTTACCACTTCGGACAACTCTGTAGGTTCGACCATCCAAGTCAAACCGAAGCCGCCGCTCAATTGGTAGTCCTTTTAGATAGCAGTAGGTTTCCAACACATCTACAAAACCTTCCGTACTATCCTTACCATAAGTAATACGATTAGAAAACGGGGCGCGCAGATTCATCATCAAACGAATTTGCTGCTCCTCTGGACGATAGAGATATTTAATCGGTAGTCCTGGTTCTGCGTCATCATTTGGAGGTAAAGTGGTGAGATTGTTGAGAACATCCTCATACCGTTCCAGACGTTGATACTTGACAATACCGACAGTGCCATCAATTTTCTTTTTTGTATCCGGTTTGCCATCTTTCCAATTTTCAGAGAACATAACGCGGCGAATCCGTTCCTTCAAGGTACTTTCAAAATAATCTCCCATCTCAATGAGGATAAATTTACGATTACCTTTATCCTTCTCTTTTTCTTTATCAATTTTGTTGAGGTTGAGTACTGCATGACCTGTGGTGCCGCTGCCTGCAAAGAAGTCAAGTATAATTCCCTTGCCTTCCGACGTAACTGCCCAAACGAGTTTATCATACAGTTTAACGGGATGACAATAAGGAAAAACTAACCCAAGAGCATCCATTTGATGTTTTCCTTTTTCACCAGAAGGAATGAGTGAAGATAATTCGCTGAAAGGACGATCTTTCAAATACCATCTCCTACGGGGTTGTGTTGTTTCATCTGGACCAAATAGGATCTCATTATTTGCTAACAACTTCTGCATAAATTCTGGTGTTCCCGAAAACCCATTTGCTGGTACAGGGCAAGGTTTACAAGTGATTGGATGAATTAAGGGTTGAAAAAATTTAGGATCTGTCCGCGGTTCAGGAGCCCCCATGTGGACAGTTGTATAAACTTGTCCTTCCTTGTCAATTTCTGAATAAGATCTTTCCATTCCGGTCAAATCAGGATGTTTCTTTACCCAATCCCTGAATTCCTTTTGGTATTCTTGTGTAACATCACCGTACTTTTTAAACAACAATACTGATTTCTTGAGCATTGCCTCACGATTGAGAGTTTGGACGTAGAGTTTAACACTTCCTTTTGAGTAACAAACAATATATTCGTGTTGTGTAGCTATAGTGTTTGTGCCGCCAACAGGGTTTCTTTTATCCCACACAATAGTTCCCTGGTTTTGCATCCGCATTGTATCAAAAACTTGAAACAGATTCTCATATTCATTCTCGTCAATGTGGCACAAGATGCAGCTATCTTGTGCCATCAATTCTTCGGCAAGAGATAATCGATTCTCCATCATTGTTAGCCAACTGGAATGTTGATAGTTGTTCTTGTACAGGAAACCACTTGTGTTGGTATTGTAAGGCGGATCAATGTGGACACACCTTATAGATCCTCGGTATTTCTCCATCAATAAGTCCATTGCCTGAAAGTTTTCGCTATTCAGTAACACACCGTCAATTTGCGATTCTAAACCATCAAAAAGTGCAAGGAGTTTGTCAACAAAAACATCATCAAAATTTCGCGTGTCTAAAGGTAGTGTCGGATACACTCCATCAAGCAACGGTAGTCGTTCCCTAATATCAATATCAAAGGTGTCGCGCCAGTCATCAAGTTGTGCTTCGTTTTCCAAAATTTGGGAAAAGATTGCCTTTCGTTGTTCGGGAAAATCTATTGTGACCTCTGTAATTTTACCTACAGAGATAAGATAATCGGTTGAGACAACCTTTTTCTTCATCAAGAATAACTGCTTTTGGAATGTCTCCACTGCAACAAGGAGTGCAATCACTTCATCGGTGACGTTGCGGAATGCCGTTGCTATTGCAAAAGCAGGATTTTCAGGACTAAGGTTTAGGAGTGTGTCTAAATCGCCAAGGATGATGTTCTGGATATAGCGGCGTTGTTCAGTTTTTAGGAATTTGTCTAAGTCCTTATGGATAAAGTAATCGGAATCCATGCCGACAAAGAAGGTGTTCAGGTTTTTGTCAAACGTGTGGAACCGTAGGACTTTTGGATGTTTTTGAAGTGCTTCCTGTCGAAGATTTTTATTTTTACCGAGTTCTTTGAAATCAGGATGACCTGCTAATTTATCCGCATAACTTGACAAGTTGGTGTGCAATGCCTTAATGCCTTGTAATCTGCCATCGTTTACCTTATCGTAGGTGTCCTTAAGGTCTTTAAAGAGCGGTTTTCCTTGTTCTTCACCCTTTTTGGGGCGTTCATGCAGATAGATGTCTATATCGTCTGTCCCCCCGAAAATCTGCGCGTTCATTGCACGGTATATTTCAACTTTTGGTGTTGAAGTTTCTGCTAAGTTTAGGATAACACACCATGTCTGTTCATCATCTGAATCGGGAGATTCAATTCTATCAAAACGGTAGTGCTTGAAATTGTCTTTGTTGCTATTCTGTGCAATAGCGGAACTGGATTTACCTTCTAATCGGTATTCAATCCGTTTGCCTTCTACTTCAAAAGCAACACTATTGAAACCTGTAGCGGTTTTGACATAATAGCTGTCCCGGCATTTCCAATGAAAAAGGACATCTGATCCGTTATAGTCTGTCTCATCGAGATAGTCTACCTTATATTGTGTAGTGCTTCTGTCGTTGTAACCAAAGTCACCGTCACGGTAGTAGCGTTCAAAAAAGTTATGAATGTGATTATAGACACGATAAGCAAGGTTTTCCTTGAGTTCGTCTGGATCGGTTTCTAAGGGAGCAAGAAGGTTGTTTTGCCCTTTATATGTTAAATATTCTATAAGTTTGATTTGATTGGCTGAAATATCGTTTAGATATGCTTTTTCCGTTTGTCCGCCTTCTTTATCAATATATTCCTTCACTTCAGTGAGTTGACTATCGTAAAGTTTATCTGCAACTTCTGCAAGTGCTTCTTCTACTATAGTTGTCAGCTTTTCGTCTATGAATTGATTGACCTCATCGCGTTTGATTTTGAGAATTCGGAAAATACCGAAGTCAAGATCGGTATGAGTGAATTGGAACATGTCGCGGAGTTTTTTGCGGAGGGTGTTGAGTGCTTCTGTTGTAATATTATTTTTTGACATTGACATATTTAAACTTACCAACTTTCTACCTGCAGAGATTCAATGTTAGTGTCTAAAAGAAAATTACCACTGCGATTCATCAATCTGCTCACATCCTTCTTCAATTGCCTGCTTCATTATTTCCAAATCCTCTTTTGAAATTGTTCCTACAAATTGAAGAAGATTTTTGCCAGGGTATTGCTTTGGTGGCTCATCTGATAACTCTAATATGAAATCCAACACTTTCCTTTGTTGCTCAAGTGGAAGGACTTTGAGTCGTTGGGAAATTTCTTGGATAGTTGTTGATTTTTCCATTGCGTTGCCTCCTTGTCGGTTCAATAACGATAGCGGATTTTATCGCCCCAAATACTGATAGGCAGTTTACCATAAGTTGCATTTAGAATCAACCCCGTTCAAACTGCACATATCCAGCAATTTTCAGGTTTTCCTTTGCAACCCACAGTTCTAACAGGTACTTTTCTTGCAGTGTTGGTAGGCGATTCCGCTTGCCGCGAACTTGACGAATTAGTTTTTCGGGGTGTGAAACTTCAATTGTTAGCATCTTGTTTCTTCCGTTTTCATCTTCTTCTGACTCTAACGTCCAAATAGATTTATGTCCAGCATAGCATGACTTTGCATAAGTGCTGACACAGTGCTTCATCGCTCTACCTTCAGCAACAAGTTCTTTTGTGCTAAGCAGTTCCCGAATATACCAATATTTTAAGTTGCGTTTCTCTTTGCTGCCTACCCGGTAATTGAATTCCCCGATGTCCGAACGGGACCACTGAAGTTCTCCGCCGCGCGTTTCTCTGCCAAGTTCTTGATGCCATTCATTAACTTGACGGAGCAATGTGTCAGGTGTTCGTCCCTTCATAGTAAAGTTGGGTTGTGGTGGATCAATCTCTTCTATTACACCTCTACCCACAAAAACCTGTTGGTTTTGGAATTTCTGATTCCATATATAATCAATAATAGGATGCACATGATAGACATCTAACATTGGATTTGCGATGAAGAAACGGATGACGCTCAACCAGAAATCGTCATTAGGATAATCTTCTATGAGTTGGGTGCCGCGAAGGGCATCTACCAATCGCTTGTCACCACCGAGAGCATGAACTTGCCCCCAACGGATTGCTTCATCAACGCTATATTGTTTAGGAGCATTAAGAAAATGATGCGCCATCTTTTTTGTAAGTTGGACCGGTATATCTGGTGCAGTTCGGATGTTTTGACCGATACCGATATGAATATACCAATTATGATGCGTTTCGTTTTCTGTTAACCAAGCACGATGCATGAAATCTGGCACATCATAAGAAACGAATAGGTGGCAAAGGAGTTCAGAGAACTGCCGAGATCGGTTATGACTTTTAGCACGCCATGTCTGAAGTGGACGAATCCAATTATTAGATTTGTGCGCTATTGCTTCGATTCCCTTGACATAAACAGCCTCCTCTAAGAGATCGGAGTTATCCTCAATGTAAAACAATAGCTGCAGCAATTGTTTCTTAGATTGGCTTCTCTGAAAAGCGTGTGCAATTTCCCTTGCGGTGTTGTTCCTTACTTTTTCGCTGTTTAATTCACCGTTATAGATTTTTGGGATAACCGCTTTTAAGTTACGTGTTTTCTTCTCATTCGCCATTATTTCGGATGCTATAATTGCGGATGCCAAACTAACTTCTTTTCGGAGTTGGCGAGAATTTTTCTCCAGTCCACGACTAAAATTATGTTGACTACACCAATTTCTATAGGCTTCAACTGAAGATAAACCGAGTTTATGAATGTGTACTTGCATTTGAAGTGTGCATTCTTCTATAGATGTTTTTGTTTTGTTAGTTTTTCTTTTTTTAGCCATCTATTTACCTCCGTATATACCCAATTATGGATGCACTTTTGACAATTTTATCGTGGAAAGTGCAGAGGCATTCAATTGTCACAAAGTATCATGGTTGGAGGGGTTTCTAACCCCGATTTCTGCTGCTGTGTATCTCAAATCGGGGTTAGAAACCCCTCCAACAACAACGAAACCCGACAATTGAATGCCTCTGGTGGAAAGTGTGAGTAGAACTGCAATTAAAAGCAATTTCTATTTCTTCACGGCACCAAACGTAACGCCTCGCAGTAGGTGGCTGCGCATCAGAAAAGTGAAAATGGCAACTGGCAGCAGAAAAATGAATGTTGATGCAGCGATTTTTCCCCATTCTAAACCTGCTGTACCTGTCGCACTTGTTATAGAGGGGGGCGTTGTTACTGCTATACCCCCTACTTCTGTTAGAACGAGTGCAAATGCAAACTCATTCCAGGCAGTAATTAAGCAGAAGACTGCGGTTGCTGCGATTCCTGTTACAGATTGAGGAAGAACTACTTTTAAAAAGGTCTGAAATCGTGTATATCCATCAACCAGGGCAGCATCCTCATATTCTCGCGGTATTTCATCAATAAACCCCTTCATAAGCCAAACCGCAAATGAGACATTGAAAGTTGTATAAAGTAGTATCAGACCGAAATGTGTATCTTGTAATTGAAGTGTTCTATACATCAGATAGATTGGAATAACCACGACAACAGGAGGAAGCATACGTGTGCTGAGAATGAAAAAAAGAAGATCGTCCTTGCCGGGTATTTTAAAACGAGAAAAGGCATACGCAGAAATAGTACCTAAGCTTACTGCCAACACCGTACTACCACCACCAATTATTATGCTGTTGAGTAGTTGATAAAAATACTTTGATCCGCCGTTTGCAAAAGAAACACTAACACCGATTGCTGCAAAGATGACAGGGATAACAAAAGCCATTTTCTCCTTTTTATCCTGGAATGTACTCCCGTTGAAATTTTGAAAAACAGAATTGGTTTTTTTCTTCCAAGGGATAACTAACAAATATGAAACGATACAACAGACGATGAGTGTAAAATAATGAAAACGGACATCTACTCTTAATCGTGGGTTGGGTTGCGTACTGAAAAAGCCGTAGAGACACGTCAAAATAAACAGAACGTTCCAGACAGTACCAATGTTGCGAAGCGAAAAACGTCGTGGTAAAAACTTAGCTGCAAAAGAACAAATAGCAAATAAGATGAGACCAAAAAACACTTCTCCTATGAACAGATATGCCACAAAAGGCAAATTTCCTTCAGGCAATAGTTTCTGATAGTTTTCAAAAGAGATTTTGAACAGAAATTTTGGGGTGATAGTGTTAATATCTGGTAGTGCTTTCACCGATGTTACCACAATCCAATATATTGGTAGTAGGTAGGTGACAACAGCAAAGATTATCGCAAAGGCAATTAAAACTATCATAGAGTAGTAAATGATGATCCTACGTCTATAGTAAAGCCGCATTATAGGTCGCAGAATAACTGATATAATGTATATAATGAGTTGTTTAAGTCTTGAAACTATGCCCATAATGAATTATTCCTCACTCTTCACTCTATTGAGATATTTTACATAGATATTGCTCAATGCCACGATTACTATCAGCAGGATATATGCCAAAGCACATGCTTTACCGGTATCAAAATAACGAAATGCAATTCTATAAAGATTCATTGACACAGTTTCAGTAACCGTTCCTGGTCCCCCTTCATTAGTAAGGACATACACAATATCAAACATCTTAAATGCATCCATTGTGCGGAATAACAGAGCGATCAATAGCAAAGGTGATACTAATGGTAACGTAATCGAACGGAATTTGAACCATGCAGAGGCTCTATCTACATCTGCGGCTTCGTACAGGTATTTCGGAATCGCGCTCAGTCCTGCTAATGCAATCAACATCATAAACGGTGACCACATCCAGGTATCAACAATGACAACAGCTAACATTGCGATCTTTGGATCTGTAGTCCACTCAATCGGTTGTTTGAGGATTGGACTAAGAATAAAGTTCAATAATCCGGCATTATCTGATGCCAGAATGAAACGCCAAAACAGTCCGACGACGACTGGAGATAACATCATCGGTAATAGCAGTAGTGTTGTGACCAGACCTTTTGCAGGAAAGTCACGATTTAACAGGAGTGCTAATCCAAATCCAATGAGGAATTGTGCAGTTACAGCTAAGAGGACAAAATATGCTGTAGTGCGGAAATACTCCCAGATATCAGGGTCTGTGAGGACATCAATATAATTCTCTAAACCAATATATTTAGGGGCATGTGGCATGGAAGCTTGGTAATCATGAAAACTCAGAAAAAGCGACCATAGGAGGGGAAAGATGTTCATCAAGATGAGCAGTACCATTGTTGGCATGATGAATGCCATTTTCAACTTATAATCGCTCATCCCGCGCGAAAAACGAACTATTTGCATTTTCTATTGTGAAAAATCATAAGAATCCGAAGGTAATTTCCAACTTGAATTCAAATATAGGTGTAAATGTTTAGGGTTGGGTTAATAGTGTTGTACCCATAGGTGTCAATTTAGGGGCTACTCTACCCCATTTCCCTCTTGTTGGAGGGGTTTCTAACCCCGATAGCAGAAGGGAACGGCAAAAAATCGGGGTTAGAAACCCCTCCAACAAGAGTTTCATTTCTTAAATTGACGCTTATGGGTTAATAGTGTTGTACCCAACCCTCAACATATTGGAATTGAAAAACTCAATTAGATGTGTATGAAGAGCACCACCTTATTTTTCTGCTGCTTCTGCTTTTTTCTCTTCTGCCTCAGCAAAGATTTCTTCATGTTTCTGTGCTATCGTGTCAAGAGCTTCTTTGGGTGTCTTGATGCCAGAGATCGCTTCACTCCAGTTTGTTTGACAAACCACTAAAAGTTTAGAGTATTCAGGTACTGCCCAGAAATCCCGTAGGTAAGGGAAACTTGCAGCAAATGTTTCGTTATAGGGTGTAGCTTTTTTGAATGTATCAGATTCCAGTACTTCTTTCAAGGGAGTGAATCCACCTAATTCTGCCCATTTTTCTTGTACTGACTTCTGCATAAACCACTTCATATATTGCTTTGCAGTGTCCATGTTCTTGGAATAAGATGATATTGACATGCCTTGTCCACCGATACTAATATAATGTCCTTTTGGTCCTTCAGGCGCAATAAAAAAACCACTTTTGTCATGAGAGATAGGATTAGTTTCAGGGTTAACAACTCCTGGGAAAAATGCAAAATAGTTCATTGCCATAGCAACTTTTCCTGCATTATAGGCGGCTGCTGTTTCAGGCCAATAATAGTTCGGTGCGTCTTTTGGAGCAAATTCCAGCAAACCTTTGTAAAATTCAAGTGCTTTCACCGCATCTTCAGAATTAATATATCCATCAACTTTCTTCGTATCAGGATCACCATACGATGCACCGAAACTCCACATCACTTGTTGAAATCCCATCGTAATCCCATCGTAACTCTTACTGTACCAAGTTGCGAGACCGAAAAGGTCATCATCCGGACGTGTAAAAAATTCTGCTATATCACGTAGTTGATCATAAGTCTTCGGTGGAGCAAGCGCATAACCATATTTTTCTTGGAATGCGGCCATTTCATTCGGGTCTTCAAACAGGTCCTTCCTATAGACATATCCAGCCGCATCCACTTCGGCTGGTAATGCCCAGTAGTTACTACTCCCTTTCGGGTATTCTGCAAAAGCAGTCATTGCAGGACCATAGATAGCATCAACATCAATATTCTCATTTATCCATTCGGTCAAGTCAACATAGTGTCCTCCAACAGAGTTCTTACCCAACCATTGGCTATCTCCAATTACGATGTCGTAAAGATCGTTTTTCCCTGTAAAGGAATTGTCAATTTTGTTTTCGAATTGAGGCCACGGTATCTGTACCACATCTACTGCGATACCTGTCTCTGTAGTAAAATCTTTAGATAGTGTTTCTAAGTAATTTGCAGGTTCCCATTCTGCCCATACAATTGTTAGGGATTTAGGTTGATTTCCACAGCCCAAAATAACTACAAGGGCTAAAAGTAAAAAACAGATTGACAGACGTTTCATTGCTGTAACTCCTTTTGATTCTGTAACGCATTTAATCTATACTAATACCATTTCCGTAGGTCGGGTAGAGCGCAGCGAAACCCGACATGTGTTGATTGTGGCTATCCTGTCGGGTTTCGTGCCTCTACCCGACCTACGGAAGAATGGAATAAAAATAATTAAAATTGGAATAACGTTCAATTTAGAATACATGAACGATCAGACGAATCCATATTTGACAATCATTATAGCAAAGTAGCCATATATTAAGCAAGGAAAATATAAAAGGTGAATTATGTCAACTTTGACATTTTAAATATATATCTCCACCGATACTTCGGAGTTTTAGGAGAGGGCCATCAGCATTCAGGATTACATTCATTTGGTTTGTATGGTGAGAAGATTGGGCAACCTTTACTTTTGGTAGATCTGAAAATATCTTGCCACCGCTACTTTTAGCATCAACTCTTGCTTGTATGTCCGAGTTTAGTGACACAGTAATATCCCCTCCAGATGCTTCTAAGATTGAATCTTCTTTGAGTTTTCCTAATATATCTGCTTTGATGGATCCTCCATAAGTCTTGGCAGTAACAGAACCTTTGTTTTGCAGGTCTATATTACCCCCCAAAGTCTCAACATGTGCTTGCCCTTTACAGCGCAAGAGTGTGATATTTCCACCTGATGTTTCTACATTGATTGTGCCAACGACATCAGAACATCGTACGTTTCCACTTGATGTAGTTGCATCAACAGAACCTGTATTATCTTTAATCACAATATTTCCATGTAATGATTCGGCACGTACATCACCGGTGCACTTGGTTAGACGGACGTTGCCATTCCCAGTATGCCCAATGAGAGGGCCTGTGGTGTTTTCAAACTGAAGATCACCCTTATTTGTATGGCTTTGAATCGTTCCGTTTATGTCCTCAACAGAAATATTCCCACCAGCAGTTTTGAGGAAGACACCATGAAATGTCTTGGGAACCGTAATTTCAAAGTGTATATCTAATCGGTCAGATATCTTTCTCCAGTACCGTTTCCCCTCAATGAAATCACCCTTTATATGTAAGCTTTCTTCCTGTTGTTTAAAGTCTACTTGAAAATCTTTGAGAATCTGAACTGCATGTCTATCAGTTTTAAGTTGTGCAGATCGATGAACAACCACTTTGACAACATCGTTGTCTGATGTCTGAACATCAATTGTGCCGAAATCTGTATCAAGTATCAACTGACCATTGGGGTTCACACTGAACGATTCATTGATGTCGTCCAGTTTAGTTTCTGTCAAGAACTCTGGCATTGCACTGCGTATTAACTCGCCTATACTCCCCTCTTTCAACTCTTCACTGATGTTGTCTATGAATTTTTTCCCAAGAAGGTTAGTCATCATCCCCTTCAAATTGGAGGATATTCCTAACCCTTCACTGAGATATGCAGCGAGATGATTACAGGCGATACTGATTTCGCTGAATTTAGCATCCTCTTCTAATGGGTCAAAAAGGTCTTTTGGTACAGCGTTTAACGCATTCAGACGTTTCAAGACTTTATTGAATTGTGAAATACATCTGCTTTCGTTATTGCTATAAGTCTCTGTTAATAGTGCGTCCTCAGCAATTTCAGCAGTTTGCTCCAGCATCTGAAAAAGCCCACGAAGTTCATGTTGTCGTTCCTGTTCCATGTGTGATACCTCAATATGTTGTATGTTCAATTCGTCAAATTTTATGCGGCGAACTACCTTGTGCTATAACACATTTTCATACCCACGTTTTTCTAATAGCGACTTTAGCAAATCTTTTGCTTTATGAAGTCGCCATTTTACTGTAGTTAGGGGTAGCGATAGAAATTCTGCGATACGTTTCTGTGGCATTTCTACCCAATAATAGAGTTTGATAACTTCTTGGAATTCTGATGGTAACGATGTGATTGCATCTTGTACAATTTGTTGGGTGGATTGTCGTTCTATTATTTGTGCTGGGTCAGTAGAAGCTGGGTTCGCCTGTATTTGTAACTCTGCATCCTCATCCTCATGCAGCTGAATTCTCTTTGCTTTTTTCATAAAACGCAGTGCGCGGTTTCGCGTAATTGAATAGAGCCAGGAACCGAACCGTTCCAGATTTTCGAGTTGGGGTAGTGCTTCGAATGCCAGCAGAAAAGCATCTTGCACAATGTCTTCTGCATCTGCTGGATTACGCACGATTTGTTGTGCGACAGTTAGCATGGCGCGCTGATAACGAAAGACCAATTCATCGAATGCTTTGAGATTACCTGCCAACACAGCAATTATTAGTTCGGCATCTTCTACATCTTTCAACTCAACTGCATTCATGAAAAAGTTCTCCTTTTCTTATGTAATAGATACAATTTTGACCGAAAAGGATAGTATGAAGTTATAAAGATGGTACGATGTTGCATGCAGCAAATGGCATAAACAGGTTTTCGGAGAGGTGGGTAAGTCCTGCCGACACCGTCTTAGCACTATATGTATGCATCAGAAAAGTTGAACCCATATTGAAAGGGTTCCAGTAGCATTAATTGCCTATTATGATTCGGGTCTGAAATACATGACTAAGCATCCACCGGTGGCTGCAAGCAATATACCCAGAACAAATTGCCAACGAACCGCACTCCACCCACCTTCGGGTGGGTGTGAAAGGGTTGCAACGACGGCATTCACTATAGGTGCACCTGCAAAAACGATAGACATGACAACGGCAGGTTTGCCTTTTGCGCCGAATGCAAGTAAGACACCAAACGCACCAATTGCCCCGACAACTCCTGCAAGGAAAGACCATTTTACTCCGTTACCTGTAAACGTCCATTCTGCCCCTGTGGAGGAAAGCATCACAGCAGAACCGATGACAGCCACTAAAAGATACGCGATACCAACAAAGAGAAACGCCTTATATCGTCTGGGTGCTGCATCCTTTTCATCATCCACTGTATCATCTTTCATTGCAGTCTGTCCTTTATGAAGTAGAACACCATATAGTCCCCAAGCAGCGACAGTTAATATAACAAAAATGACCCACGTCCTTACCATAAAAATTAACCTCCTATCAGAAAATCTCTGAAGATTGTCCTATCTCATAAGAAATAGAACTATTTACTGAGAATACAAGATTTAATCAGATTCTAAATGTACTGTTCGAAAACATCCAATAGTTGTTGTGCGATCTGTTTATCGCTAAACTTTTGATGAACATTTGCCATACCAGTTTTGCCCAAATGTCTTCTCCTTTCAGAATCTCTATAGAGTTGGAGTATTCCTTCAGCCAATGCTCCAACGGATTCTGGATCAACCAAAATACCGCCTTCGGTGGCTTTAATCATTTCTGGAAATGAGCCATGTTTGGGTTGAACGACTGGTACCCCATTTGCAAGAGCTTCTAAAATGGATAACCCTTTTGATTCGCGGTAAACTGTAGGAACAGAGAATACATGTAAGTTATTGAGAAAATCAATCTTTTCAGAACGTGTGACTTCTCCGTGATGTACAAAACTATCTGATAAACCCCATGCATGAATCTGATTGACCAATTCCTCAAAATAGGGTTCATCCTTTTTACCAAGGTAACCTGCGACATGTAGTTCAACGTTGTCTGTTCCCAACTCCTTTGTCAATGTATAAAAAGCATTTACCAATAAATGCAAACCTTTTTCAGGACAAATACGTGCTAAATAACCTATGATGAAAGGCGGCGGCCCCGGTTTATCAATCACATTACCATGTCCCTCTAAATTCAATCCGAGTGGTACAATGTGTATCGTATCAACAGGTACTTTTAGATACGCTTCTGCCATGAATTGTGCATAGTAATTACAAGGGGCAACAAATCCGTCGGCATCCGCAGCGCGTTCTGCCAGGAGTGATAACGCCTCAGTTTTATATGGTTCAATCAGATCTTGTAGAAATATGTCCTCACCTTGCAATGCACAGACGACAGGTACATTCAATGCTTTTTTAATTTCTCTTGCCATTCCAAGCAGCATGGAATTCGTCAAATATACTATATCCGGTCTGTCGTGTGTTTGCAGCCATTTGACTAATTTTGACAATTCCTTCTTTTGGTACCCTTCCTCTGCACGTAACATTGAGACAGTCAACTCACCTAAATCGCGTGCGTCAGTTGAGGAACTGAAACGTGTCAATCCATTAAGTAAGCTGGGATTGTCCAACATTCTATCTAATACCCAAGGCGTATGTCGAAATAGTGAAATCTTTTGTTGAAGATATACGTTAATGCCTCCGTAAAATATGCGATTTAAACTCACATTTTCTTCGTCCGTGCGTGTAGGGGTATATGTAGGAATCAGGTTAACATTATGTCCCTGTTTTTTTAGGACGGATGCAACAGTGTTGTCATGGATGCAGGTCCCGCAATACATGCCTGCAGCACCAGCAGTGATATAAGCAACTTTCATAATAATCCTATTCGCTAAGAAAAAAATATGTAAACTTGCAAATCTCCCCTTTTGTTATCAATCGGTAAAAAACTTACCGATTGTTTCAGTAGTTGGTGGTTTCGTAAACAGAGAGACAGTTATTAGGGTTATTGATGAAACTAAGATTAAAACTGCGACAGGCATAATGCCTGTTTCCCCCACAGTATAACCAGCAGTGTTCCAATGTTTTATAAAGAAATACAGCCATAGGACAATAACGGATATAATTGATCCCAAAACGCCTGCCTTTGTGCTGCCTTTCCAGAATAGTGCCGCAACCACGATAGGAAATAGTCCTGAGAAGCCTGTAAAAGACCATATACCGAGTTTAAAAATACTTGTATTTGCTATTAATGAAATTATATAGGTAATGCTAAGGATACATATCACGAATAGACGGCCTATCCATACATGTTGTTTATCAGATATCTGTTCTTGACCTTTTTTATTTAAGTAAGGTCGTACAATGTCGTTTGTAAACATACTTCCGATAGAGAGTGTTTGTGAATCCAATGATGACATAATTGCAGCGAAGACACCTGCTCCCAGTAAACCTGCTAACACACCAGGAGCATGTTGGTGAATCATTTTTATGAGGACGGTATTGACTTCTCCACGTTCTAAATTAGGAAAATCTATATTTCCGACTATGCCGAGTAATACACTCGGCACCCACACAACAGCGATGCAGAGCGGATAAAAAATGATCGGGTACTTGAATGTGCTAACATCTTTTGCGGTTAGACAGTGTGAGAAGATGTGTGGAAACATCCCAACTGAAAGTGGAATACATGTATATGTCAATAGTTGTAACGGTTTAATGTGACCTTTTTGCATCAATAGACTTGTTGCTACATTTTCACTTGTTGTTACATTTTCAAGGGCAGTGGAAAGACCACCCATACGATGCATAATGACGAAGAATGTAACTCCCCCAAGTCCCATGAAAATAAGCGTTTGAAACGTATTGACCCATGCTGTTCCGCGCATCCCACTATAGGTTACATAACATAGAACAACACCACAAATCAGGAGTCCACCTAACCATTTAGGAATTTTGTTATCTGTTATTTTTGCCAGTGTGTCCCCGCCCCCCATTACACCAATTAAGAGATAAGGTATGAGTAAGAGGACTAAGACAATGAATAGGAGCAATCCTAAACTTTGCGATTCCCATCGTTCTCGAAAGTATTGTACCTGTGTCATATATCCAAATTTTTTACCAAGTTTCCAGAGTCTTGTACCAACAAAGAGGAATACACACGGGACAATAATTGCCGAGGAGGATGCCATCAATGCGAAAACACCAATACCCTTACGGTATGCTTCACCTGACGCACCAAGAATGGAAAAGGCGGTCATGTGTGTGCCAAAAAGGGACATCAACAGCATAAACCAACTGATATTACGACTTGCTACAAAATAGTCTTCACCCGTATTTCGGAAAAACCTATGACTAAAAATGCCAAGACTTAACACCAATGCAAGATAGATAATAATGACTGCCAGAATCATTTTTTTAACCTTTTGTACTATTTTAACTCAAGTTGCAACCCATTATTTGTTGGAGGGGTTTCTAACCCCAATTGATAACAGAAAACATAAAAAAACGGATGCTGATGCGACTTGTCATAAATCGGGGTTAGAAACCCCTCCAACAAGAGCGTTTCAAAGTAGGTTGCAACTTAGGTTACCTTATATAAATCTTTTTCTCACATGACATATTTGACTAAGGAATACATAAGTAGAGAGGCAGCAATGCAGAAAACGATATGATAGAGTAATCCGATTGGTAAACCCAAGACTATTTGCGATGTTCCCCAAAACCAAAAGTCGTTATGAAGCACATACAACACAACTAACAAACTATATAGAATCCTTCTGAGTGCAGTATTCATACCTATTCACCAGTTTCATCAATTATTTCTTAAGTTACATCTATTTTTACATTAGAGCATCATATCTCAACAATACATTCATTTTAGGGCTTAGATCAGAAATCATATTTATGGTAGATTATACAATTAATTCTACATTCTGAGTTGTAGGAGCGACCTCCCGGTCGCGACCAGGAGGTCGCTCCTACAGAAGATGTGTATAATTATTTCAATAATTCACCATATATGTTGGAAACAACTGTAATCATTATAGTATAAGACAAAAACACTTTCAAGTAGTGTTTATATCTAGGCAGGTTTATTTAGTTTTAAGAATTCTTAGTAAGTTATGTTAACTATTGGTTTAGGTTCTAAATTGGTAAATACAAGCGTTTTTGTAGTATTCACGCTTTTTGTCTGAACCAGGATTATCAGATTTTCAGGATGATGAGTTTGAGGTATTACGCACCATTCATAAGTTAGCATAAATCTGTATCAACAACTATTGATGAGGTAATCCTGGCCATCTGGAAATCCTGAAAATCCTGGCTCAGACAAAGGGAATATCAAACCGACAATAAACAAACATATCAATTAACGTATGTTAACATATTCATCTAAAAAACCTAAAACTGAATAACCCTGATATCCAGGGTGTGTAAAGTTTTTGTACATTACATTTTTTGTTTATTTTTTTGTTGAATTAATGAGATTATACATACAATTTTTTGATAACTAAAATTTTGCAAAACATACCACGTGGTATGAAATAACATACCGTGGTATGTTTTGCAAAATGGCTTTCAGCCCAGTCGTATAAAGGTCTAAAAGAGTTTTTTTCGAAAACGTAAAAATTTTTTTGAGTTTTTTCATTTTTCAGTTTTTGGAACGGTTTTTTCTCGGGAAATTTTCCTCATTTTAAGGTGTTTTTTGAGTTGAGATGTTGAGTTTTTATTTTTCATAGTAATATTATACATTATATGGTGTTAGGATACTTTGCTTTATTGTGTTTGTTTATTGGGATTTCCAATATATATCCAATGGCTTTCAGCAGTCGGCTATCGGCTGATAGCGCGGTTTTGGATTCGGAATCTCGGAATGCGCGGAAGACGCGGAAAAGACTGCTGCATCACAATTTATTGCTAAGTATAAACATCATATAAGCAATACTATTTATTGGGGGGTATCTTTTCAGTGTTTTCCGTGTACTCCGCGCATTCCGAGATTCTGAAGCACGCAGTGAAATCCGTGGAATCCGTGATTCTGATAAAAGGGTGATAAAAACTTTCCACACCCTTATATCCATTCAGGGTTATTTTGTTTTCGGTTTTACTACTATTTTTTCACATTTCAATATGACCACTTGTAGGTCCAAATCAACGGTATGAATGCCTTATTGGCATTCCCCGGGTAGAGCGTAGCGAAACCCGACATGTATTGTTTGCGGTTATCATGTCGGGTTTCGCAAGCTCTACCCGACCTACGATATAAACATATAGTAACACTCATCAACTGATAATTCTTAAAACTAAATACAGTAATTTATGGAATTTATGGGAGAGGAATAAAAAAGAGTAGCATTGCTGCAAAAAACATTGCCAACCTTTCCCAATAACGTAGGTTTCTGAAAGCATATCCTGCAACACTCATTGCAAGGACGACTGTTCCTGCTAAAGTAAGTGAAACGGTCATAAGAACTCGCCAGATTTCAGGATCGCCACCATCTCCTCCAAGTAGTAGGAGTTCTGGTCGTAATACAAAAGCATAAGGGAGCGCAAACCCAACAAGTGCAAACCGAAACGCAGCGAACGCGGTCTGCATGATGTTGGAGTCCGCAATTGCAGCAGCAGTATATGCTGCAAGCGCGACCGGTGGTGTTACCATGGACATCATTCCGAAATAGAAGATAAAAAAGTGTGCTGCGAGTGGAACGACACCTAATTTAACAAGAACATTTCCGAGTAAAATCGCCATTAAGAGATAACACACTGAGGACGGTAGCCCCATACCCAATATGATAGTTGAGACCATGAGCAATATAAGTGCAAGAAATAGGTTCGTTTCAGCAAGCGGCAATAGTGCACTTGGTAGTTTTGATCCGACACCAGTGAATGTAACAACACCAAGGATAATCCCGACACATGATGCAGCAGCAATTAGGGAAACACCACTATGTCCTGCGTTTTCCATCGCTTTTAGTATCCCTTTGACACCCACACGGGTTTTTGAATGAAACAGACTCACGACTAAAATGACCAGTAAACTCCAACTGACCGCACGGAACGGTGTAGCACCCAGGAGTAGGAAAAGAATCAAAGTTAAAAACGCAGCGAAGAACACTACTCCTTGCATCTTAGGAAGTTTTTCTGCAGGAGGATTCTTTTGTGCATTTTTCTGTTCATATTCTCTCTTTGGGTATAGTGATGCATCTAAAACGGGCTCTTCTAATTCACCATTTTCTTTAGTCGCATCTGTAGTGTGTGCAGTATTAGAGGATGTGTCTATAGATCGCTTTGCATAAAAGTGAACCATGAGCAGTAGCCCGGTATAGTAGAGAACTGCTGGTACGAGTGCTGCTCTGATGATTTCCAGATAGGTGACAGAGGGTTGGACGATTTCCAACATCATGTATGCGGCTGCCCCCATAATCGGAGGGACTAATGCCCCACCGGAACTCGCTGCGGCTTCAATTCCCCCTGCGATAGCTGGTTGAAACCCCACACTCCGCATCAACGGAATAGTAAATGTACCCGTTGTTGCAGTGTTCGCCACAGCTGAACCGGAGAGAGACCCCATCATGCCGCTTCCTATCACCGCGACCTTGGCAGGACTTCCCGAACTCGTTCCAAATATACGTCTTGCTAAATTTAGGATATATGCCGTAGCACCTGTCCGTTCTAAAAAAGTACCGAACAGTACAAACAGGAACACATAAGTGAACATAACTCGTAGGGCAACACCAAATACACCCCCATGCAAGAATGTTGAACTGATTATTCGTTGTACAGAATAACCACGATGTGGAAACAACCAACTTGGCAAAAACTGACCGAAATATGCATAGAGTAGAAAGGCAATAGCGAGTAAAGGTAGTGTTAGACCGATTGCACGACGGGTTGCCTCTAAAATCAACAAGAGGCCAAATCCACCGACATAGAAATCCAGTATGTGTTCATCTGAGGCACGTTCACCGAGAAATACACCTTTTAACCATAACCTATTAAATATCGGTTCAGTTTGTATGACAACGTAGCCAAAACATAAGACAACACTCACTACAAGTCCGTAATCAAGTATGTGACAGATGCGGTTTTCAGCGAGATTTGGGTGAAGGGGATATTTCAAAAATACTACTATCAACCCAAACATCGCAAAAAGTGCTAACGCAGATTGAGGTTTTAGCAACGGATAGTTGACTTCGGCAAGGATAAAGATGCTCAGAACTACTGCAACTGGAAGGATTAGGGTTTGTTTTATATGTTTCAATAGATAAAACGATGCTTTCTTAGAAATTATTGATGGGGTATTGTTGATAAAAAACTCTATTTTTGTTTACATATTGCGACAAAGTCTGAATTACTTTGAACCAATGTTATACAAGTATATCAAAAATAGTTGAGGATGTCAATACTATAACAGGGTTATTCAGTTTTAAGAGTTTTCCGTTATTGAGATTTGCTGAAAGTTAATACCTCAGTGTCGTTTCCTAACCGCGCCTTTAAGAAATTCCTTGACTTTTCTTAAAAGTTTTGGTATCCTTAAACAGTGTATGATATTCTTAGATGTGTTGAACAATAAAATGTGAAGTTCTGCACTAATAATACTGACAAACTGTTTGAATGAGGTACAAACTATATGATACATTTGATAAGTAACCGTTACCCAACTGCCCTTCCTGTATACCCTGTATACGTTCTTGTGTTAATCACACTATTTTTGAACGGAATATGTTTTGCACAAGACCTTGTATTACACCTTACTTTTGATGAATTGAGAAATGATGTTGCAGAAGATCTCTCGAAATTTAGTAATGATGCAACCTTCCATGGGAATGTTGAAATAGTTGATGGCAAGTTCGGAAAAGCAATTCAATTTGATGGTGCATCTTGGGGGGAGATTCCTGACGATGATAGCTTAGACATGGTTGATGGCATAACGATCGAAATGTGGGCAAAACTCAATCCAGCAGGTGCTGAACAAACCGGTGTGGAAAAAGGAACCACTTGGAAAGCAGGTTTGTATACGCTTGCACCGTACTACCGACAAGGGTCAATCCTCCAATTCTATGATTTACCAGAACATTGTGACGACGAAAACATCGGTGGGAATATACAGGATGGAGATTGGCACTTTATTGCAGGCACATGGGACGGTACCACAATCAAATTGTATATTGATGGCGAACTCAATAGAGAATTGGAATGCAAAGGAACACTTACTGGCAACGATGACCCACTTTTTATCGGAGCACGCGGAGGAGGTCAACGTTTTGTCAACGGTGCCCTTGACGAAATAAAAATGTACAACTATCCTCTCACAGAAGAGGAACTCAAAAAAGATATGGAAAATCCTCAAACGTTAAGTGTCCTTCCTCAAGACAAACTCACAACAACATGGGCACGCATCAAAACAAAATAAATTACTGACAAGAAGGAATATTAATGAAGACCTACACTTATTTACTAACACCAATTGCTGTTTTGCTAACCATAATAAGTTGTGCAACACCGAAAAATGAACAACCTACAGAGCAGGAACCTACTGCTGTAGAACAAGAAACTACTACAACTACAGAACAGGTCGCAGTTATTACAACTGAAAAAGGTACAATCGTGATCGAATTCTACACCGAGTCTGCCCCCGTGGCAGTTGAAAACTTCAAAAAATTAATAAACCAGAAGTTCTACGATGGATTGATATTTCATCGTATAGAGAATTACCCCGGCTTGAATATTGTTCAGGGAGGTTGCCCAAATGGTGACGGTTTTGGTGGTCCGGGTTGGAAGATTGTAGATGAATACACAAATCCGAACCAGCGGAAACACATCAGAGGTACAATCGCTATGGCACGATCACAATTTCCGAATTCGGCTGGTAGCCAGTTTTACATCTGCTTGAAACCGCAACCGCATCTGGATGGACAATATACCACCTTCGGGGGAGTCATACAAGGCATGGAGATCGTTGATACATTAGTTGTTGGCGATACCATGACAAAAATCCGATTGGAGGCAAAGTCAAATTATGTTAAGGCAACAGAAAACTAACCTATTTTCCATTACCCTCGTATTTTTCGTTTGTTTGTCCATGACCATTCTGTTCAGCTGTTCTCCACAAGAAGAAAAGGATGCAGCAACCAACGAACAGACTGATACCACCGACAAACCTGAAACTGAACAAACAGTCATTACACAAGCACCTGAAACTGAGACGACTGAAGCGGAAGCCAAACCTCTAATAGAAGCAGCCAACGCAATCGCTGTTATTGAAACAGCAAAAGGTAAAATAGAGTTTGAGTTTTACGCAACTGATGCACCAAATGCATCAAAAAACTTTATAAAAAACGCGAGCAAGGGATTATATAAAAATTCTTCCTTTCATACTGTGGAAGAACTTTATATACAAGCGGGTTCTGATTTTGTTGATGAAACGCTTCCCTTTGAAAAAGGCGAACAAGCACTTGAAAAAGGTGTTATCTTACAAATAGCAAAGGAAGACGATGCAAATGTATCAGATGGGGAAGAATTCCTTATCTGTAAAGATGTCGTTGAACTTGAATCAGATTTTACCGTTCTTGGAAAAGTTACCAACGGTTTAGAGGTGTTAGACAGTATTGAAAAAGATGATAAGATTGTGAATATCACAATACGTGAACGTGACACAAAAAACACTGACACAGAGAATAATGAAGAAAGCGAGTAATAAAATTGGGCGGTCACTTATCTATTGACCGTCCACTCTTGAATACTGAAAGGAAAATTGAATGGCGTTAACAGTTATTCGGACTGCACGACCGAGTCCTGTTTGGCAAGAAAGTTATGTACGTGTAAAAAAAGGACAGCGTATCATTATTGATGCCGATGGGGCATGGTCGCCAGACCTGCAAAATAGAACTGGATGGTGTGGTGCTGACGGAGTCCCGAAAACCCCGGGCGGCGACAACTATCTTCTTCCTGGAACCAATATCGGTGCACTTGTTGCGAAAATCGGGAGTAACGTTTTTGCTGTCGGATCACGATACGATAATCCCGCCCCCGCAGACGGTGTTATTTTTCTTGCTATGAATGAAAATCCGAACAATAACAATCAAGCGGGAAGCCTGCTTGCACAAATTATCGTCTTAGACGAATAATTTTGCTATTGAAACACACAAAATAATATCTGTAAACCTCCGGAACATTATGCATCGGAACCTTTGCGTCAAATCAGGAGAGACACATGGAAGAAAAGACCAATGAGGAAGAGATCCAACTACCACCGGTTGATTTTGAAACTTTTGTTAGAGACCTAATTACGACAGCACATCTTTATCTACACGGATTTCGAGACCCAGAAACTGAGAAAGTAATTGTCAATCTCGGATTAGCGAAGCGAATGATTGATACCTTAGAGATGCTTGAACAAAAAACAAAAGGAAACTTATCCGCACCTGAATCCAACTTCTTAGCAAACTCACTCTATGAACTCAGAATGGGATATATTCGTGCAGCCAATAACCAAAAAGCAGCACCTGAATCTGATAAATCAGATGAAACATCATTAGAAGAAACGGCAAGTGAAAACAACACGCCGCCAGAAGCAGAACAAACTAATCAAGTAACAAAAGAGGAAGAAAACACTTTTTCTTAAATTTCGTCAAGTTGCCAGTGCAAAAACCGAAACTTGATGTAATTTGTCACTTGGACAACATCAAAATGGAAGACAATGAATTATCAACGCAAGATAATTATCGCCTTTAGTCTGTTGTTTGGTCTCATAATCATTGGTACTGTTGGATATTCCATACTTGAAAAGGACACTCTTGATTGGAAATTATTTGATTCAGTTTGGATGACCGTTATTACATTAACAACTACTGGGTATGATGCCATGGGGATGGGAGTTCCTAGTCGCGCCTTCACCCTATTCCTACTTATCGGTGGTTTTGGGATATTTGCATATAGTGTTACAATCGCAACTGCTTTTCTCGTTGAGGGACAATTACAGAGTTTTTTTAAACATAGAAAAATGCTACGAACTGTTGACAAATTATCCAATCACTATATAATCTGCGGACTCGGGGATACCGGGGTGCATGTTCTTGATGAAATGCTGAAGTCTGAATCTCATTTCGTCGGGATTGAGATGGATGAAGAACGGCTGGAACACCTCGCTGAAACACGAGAATTTCTACACATACACGGGGATGCAACCGACGATGATATACTCATTCGTGCAGGTGTTGAACGCGCAAAAGGTCTTGTTGCATGCCTCAGTCGTGACCAAGACAATCTATTTGTAGTTATCTCAGCCAAGAACCTAAACCCTACCTTACGGGTCGCATCCAAAGCAGTAGAACATAATTCACCTGAAAAACTTATGACCGCAGGTGCTGATGAAGTTGTTTTGCCTGATCATATTGGAGGTATCCGACTGGCATCTGGGATTCTTGAACCGCATCTCATCGATTTTCTTACCAAAATGCAGGAGAGTCGACAAACTGCAAGGTTCGCTGAATCTATTGTCCAACCAGAATCTAAACTTGATGGTGTCCTCTTACGAGATTCACACATTCAAGAAGAGACCGGATTAGTTGTTATCGCACTTCGCAGTAAAGATGGAACCTATATATACAATCCATCAGGGGATTGGGAAATTGAAGCGGGGGATGGGCTCTTTATAATCGCTGATCCAAGACAATTGCAAACGCTTAACAAATTAACTGGCGATCCACACTAAAATGGGAAGGAAAACTGTATGCTCGCAACTGTCCTCAGCAGTGCTGTGCTGGGAATTGATGCTTATATTGTCAAAGTAGAAGTAGATGTCTCAGACGGTCTCCCCGCATTTAGTACTGTTGGATTACCGGACAGTGCTATTAAAGAGAGCAAAGATAGGGTTACAGCAGCAATAAAAAATTCAAACTTTTACTTCCCACCGAGTCGGATTACTGCAAACTTAGCCCCTGCGGATATCCGAAAAACAGGCTCCGCGTTTGACCTTCCCATCGCAATCGGTGTTATGGCCGCCACAAATCAGATAGATTTTACTAATCTTGAAAACACCATGATCCTGGGTGAACTTGCACTTGATGGTACAATACGAAGCATACAAGGTGGTCTGCCAATTGCTATTGCAGCAAAACAACACGGTGTGGAAAACCTTATTCTACCAGCAGAAAATGCTAAAGAAGCAGCAATCGTTGATAATTTGAAAGTTTTCCCAGTGAAATCCCTATCGGATGCTGTCGCATTCTTGAATTCTGCAAAAGAAATTGATCCAGAGGCACATACACTCAACGCAGACATAGATCCAGAGGACACTCAACCCTATCTTGATTTAATTGATGTCAAAGGCCAAGAGCATGTAAAACGTGCGGTTGAAGTTGCAGCAGCGGGTGGACATAACCTGATAATGATTGGTCCGCCTGGTTCCGGTAAAACGATGATTGCAAAGCGAATCCCATCAATATTGCCAAAGTTGTCTACAGAAGAATCCTTGGAAACAACGAAGATACAGAGTATCATCGGCATTTTACCAAGCAACACACCGTTGGTAACGAAGCGTCCGTTCCGTTCTCCACATCACACTATCTCTGATGCAGGATTGATTGGTGGGGGAAATGTACCAAAACCCGGTGAGGTGAGTCTATCACATAACGGGGTTCTATTCCTTGATGAACTCCCAGAATTCCGTAGGAACGTACTTGAAGTCATGCGGCAACCTTTAGAGGATGGACACGTGACTATTTCGCGTGCTGCTGCATCTCTTACCTATCCTGCTAATTTTATGCTCGTCGCAGCCATGAACCCCTGCCCATGTGGTTTCTTCAGCGACCCAAACCGTGAGTGTAAATGTTCTTCTAATCAGATTCAGAACTATGTTTCACGCATTTCAGGTCCACTGTTAGATAGAATTGACATCCAGGTCGAAGTGCCTGCTGTAAAATATGCTGAGCTTTCTGCAGACGTGACAGGTGAACCTTCAACTATCGTACGCAAACGCGTAGAAACTGCCCGAAGCGTGCAACATCAACGTTTTGATGGCACATCAATACACGCCAATGCAAGTATGGAATCCAAACAGATACGAGAATACTGCAAAATAGAGTCGTCAGCACAAGACCTACTCCGTGTCGCGATAAACCAATTAGGTTTGAGTGCAAGAGCTTATGATCGGATCCTGAAAGTATCACGTACGATTGCAGATTTGGATAACAGTCCAAATATAGAAGCGGGACACGTCTCTGAGGCAATACAATATCGGAGTTTAGATCGAAGTTTCTGGAAAAAATAACATCTAAAATTGCATAATCCACTTAAATTGAAACACCATTATGAGGAACTGAACAATGTCTCATCGTATCTTACATATCATAAGCGTCGTATTCCTTTTCTGCTATTTGTCGTTTGCTCAGGCTGCATCTCTCATCAACGTTCCACTCAATCCTGATATTTCCGATTTCAATACTGAAACCTATCGCTTTATTCATCGTTTACTTAATAAACGTGTGGTGTCGGGTGTTACGCGCGGTTCTCTGCCTTTCACACGAAAACAGGTTGCATCTATCCTATTGGATGTTTCTCAAAAACAGGAAAATGGCGACATCTCATTGAGTGTCAATGACCAGAAACGACTGAGAGAGTTGTTAGCGTTTTATTCAGAGGCTGATACACAAACACCACCTGACCGCAGATTACACCTGATGACACTCACCGATAATGCATCCTATCGGTTCTCCTTTGACATGCGAGCCGGGCACCAAGAAATCACACGTCTGGTTGATAACATGTCCGAAGTTCCTGCGGACGAAGGGAATATGCACACGACTGCACTGTTCCCGCATCTATATGGACAGGTCGAAGAAGGTTTCGCTTTCTCTGCTGATATGGCATACAGATTCCTATACGGGGACATCTTTGACGATGTCTATCAAGACGAATCTAAATATAGACAATTGGAGGGACAACTAAAAAACAGAACTACCATCAATAGTTATCTCAAGTTTAATTTGCCATGGTTTGAGTTGCAGTTCGGGCAAGACAATCTGCAATGGGGACCCGGTTATCACGGAAATCTGCTGGTTTCCTCAAACCCTATTGCTATGGACATGGTGAAATTTCAAGCGGCATTCAAAACGATTACTTTTACCGGATTCACCGGTGTTTTAGAAGACATGGTCGAAGACATCAATGATAAGTATATTTCAGGACACAGAGCTGAAGGGTATTTTTGGGATAGGTTCGGGTTTGGCGTTTCTGAAGTCGTCGTCTACGGCAACCGTTTTGAGCCTGGATATTTGAATCCAGTCAATATCTACCTCATTAACGAGCAAACTATATCTCGCGCAGACAGTCGCGCCCCAGGAAGTGGTGACAATGTGTTCGCAAGTGTTGACATGCGACTTCGTCTTATGGATAATTTTGAAATATACGGTGAGTTGATGGTGGACGATGGAAATCCGGCTGCAAGTTTCAAACATTGGGATACAAAATTCGGCATACTTGGTGGCATCTATATTACGGATCCATTCGGGCTCAAAGACACCGATTTACACGCAGAATACGCTTTTGTAAATCAATACACATATACACATGTCAATCCAGTAAACGTCTACAGGCATTTTACGTCTGTTATAGGGCATCACATTGGCACTGATGCAGATAATTTATGGATTGAACTCAGAAGACGTTTTACAGACAAGCTTGAAACCGTATTTGGTTATGAACTTGAACGACACGGCGAAGGTGATATTGAGAAGAATCATCCTGCTGACGCACCAAAAGATGATGTATGGACACCACTATCAGGAATAACAGAAAGTGAACACCGAATACGAATCGGATTTAACTGGGTTGACATCGGGCACTATTCAATTTATGGTGAATGGAATAGGGTTTGGCGGCGAAACTATGGAAATCAATTCGGTGTCCACGAAACAGGCAATGAAATTCAAGCAAAAGTACTGTATAGATTTTAAATCGGCACATTAGAATTTATCGATGCTATCCTGCTATTAGGTTAATTGTGTATTTCAATCGTAACAACATTTTAAATGAAGATTCATTTCGGTGAACGCAACAAAGAAATTGCTTTTTAAGTATATCTTGGTATCAATCGGAAGGGACAAAAATGAAAATTCGCGTATTGGGTATTCGCGGACTACCGGGAACCTATAGTGGATTGGAAACCATTATGGGTGAGCTGGCACCACGCTGGGTTGAAGCAGGACACGAGGTCACTGTCTATTGTCGAAAAGCAGTCTACAAAGAAAGACTCCCCGAATGGAAAGGTATCAAATTAGTCTACTTACCCAGTATTGAACACAAAGTCTTTAGCACCCTAAGTCACAGTTTTTTGGCAACTATACATGCCTCCTTTTCCCCTTCTGATGCGATTCTTGTTTGGAATGCTGGCAATGGCCCGTTTGGATGGTTTTTTCGCTTCGCTGGCAAAAATGCTGTTATCAATGTTGATGGCATGGAGTGGCTGCGTCCAAAATGGAAAGGAATCGGAGCAGTATACTTCAAATGGGCAGCGAAGATGGCAACTTCTGCATTTCCACTTGTTATTACCGATGCCGAAGAAATGAAAAGACTCTATCTTGAGGAATTAGGGGCTGAGACAACATATATTGCTTACGGTGCAAACATTGAACCTTCTGAACATCCTGAATTACTCAAGGATTATGGGCTTGAATCCAGAGGATACTATCTGATCGCAAGCCGTCTTGTTCCCGACAACAATGCTGACCTGATTTTAGAAGCGTTTGTCAACTCAAATAGCACGAAAAAACTTGCAATAGCCGGTGGGGCAGACTACAAAGGCAACAAACTTGAAAATCAGTTTTTAGATAAACTAAAAAGCATTGCAAACGAGAACGTCATGTTTCTCGGACATATTGACAATTCTGAGCATATAAAAGAACTGCATCATCACTGTTTCGCGTACATACACGGGCATCAGTTCGGAGGTATAAATCCATCTATCTTGAAAGCGTTAGGATTCTCTAACTGCATTTTGGCACTAAATACTCCGTTCAACCATGAAGTGTTAGAAGGAGGGACTTACGGTGTTCTCTTTGACAAAAATGCCGAATCTCTCAAAACCGAAATTGATGAATTAGAACAAAAACCGGAGAAAGTTGAGGGATTTCGAGAACGATCACCAGAGCAGATACGTAAACGATTCAATTGGGACCATATTGCAGCACAGTACATTGACGCATTTCAAAAACTGCAAAAGAAAAGTTAAGCATTAACCCTAACTTAATGATTTCGCACAAGGTGTAGCACAATGGCACATTCGCCAATAAATTACGGGTAACCAAAACTGATTTTTCATATATGAACGAGCCAGCCACACAGACTTCAGTTGAAAAACTTACCTCATTCTATGCAAGACGGGGAAAATATCTATTTGACTTTATTACATCATTCTTTCTGATACTGATATTTGCTCCTTTGATGATTCTGATAGCAATACTCATCAAACTCTCTTCCCGTGGACCGATCTTTTTCTCTCACAAGAGGGTAGGTTTAAACAACAAACTCTTTGTCATACATAAGTTCAGAAGTCTTCATATTGATACACCATCCTATTCTGAAAAACCTGATTCAACGGAAGATGTTCGCATCACACCGATTGGGAAATGGATTCGGAAGACAAGTTTAGACGAATTACCCCAACTTTTTAACGTGATAAAAGGGGAGATGAGTCTGGTCGGACCGCGTCCCGAAATGCCCTTCCTTGCAGAAGACTATGAACCTTGGGAAAACCAGCGACATCTGGTACGTCCCGGCATGACTGGTTTGTGGCAGCTGAGTCTACGCAGGAAAGGTTCGATACGTGAAGGTATTCCTGTGGATTTGGAATATATTGAAAATTTATCATTTTGGAACGATTTCAAAATACTACTCCGTACCTTCAAAGTCTTTTGGGATGACAACACATACTAAAACCAACCTAACCTTTTACAACCTACTACTATAGTCCGTAGATAGCAGTTTCCTATCTGGTAGAAATCATTCCGCGCACATAAGAACCCTCATCGGAAGCAAGAAACGTCAGTACTCTTGCGACACCAGCCGGATCACCGAGGGATTTCACCGCATTCGCAACCGCAGCATCTGGATCTTTTCCTTCACGTTTAGCAGATTGTGCAATTTGTCCGAGCTTAAGCGGGGTTGCTAAACCACCTGGACAGATCGTATGCATACGAATATTGAGTGAAGCCACTTGGTTTACAACTGTCATTACAAGACCGTTCACACCACCTTTGCTTGAAGCATAGGCGACTGAAGAACTACCACCCTGAACTCCAGCACCAGAGGCAATACAGAGGATAACGCCTCCACCACTCTTGCCCATAATTGGAACAGCATGCTTTACCGCATAGAAAGTGCCTTTCAGATTGACATCAACGACTGTATCAAAGGTTGCAGCATCAAAATCTTCAATACGGACGTTTGCCCCCTGTAAAACACCAGCACAAGTTACTAAGATATCAATCCGAGCATAAACATCTGCTGTAGTTTGCATCAAAGCAGAGACATCAGTTTCGGAGGTAACATCGGTATGGTAGTATTTTGCTTCTCCTCCGTTATTCACAATCAGTTTCAACGTTTCTTGCCCATCCAGATCGTTGATATCTGCCATGACAACTTTGGCACCTGCATCTGAATATGCAAGTGCCGTTGCTGCACCGATACCTGTTGATGCCCCCGTAATCACCGCAACCTTGTCTGTAAGTTGTATATTCACGTATTTTCTCCAATATCAATAGTGATATGTAAGGGTATATAAAAAATCTGCATCAAAACATGCAATTTATTCAATGCTATTGTTTCTCGTTCCAACAACCCTCTGTATACCCATCTCGTGTAAATAGTTTCTTCCGTTCTGGTGTGGCGCGTTCCATCCATTCAGAGGGAATTTCTTGTGTATAAAGATGTGGCGGGCCTGCCTGCTTGAAAATGTCAATGCAGAAGATGCGATATGGTTGTGTGGAATCCAAAGGTTTTGCCTCTACTCCGTGGAAGATACGTGCGTCAATGTAAACCATGCTTCCCGGCGGGAGTTCAAGTCTTTTTTCCTCTAGTTTCCGTCCAACCTTATCATCAAACTCACCTGCTAAAATCCTTTCAGGTGTTACCCCTTCAAGCGGTTCAACTTTATGGCTTCCAGGGATGACCTTTAGATTTCGGTCTCCGCGTTTAAACCCATTAGGATAATAGAGTATCTGGATGTAGTATTTATTTCTTTCAGCGAGGTTGATTGGGTTTTCATAACGCCAATGGTGATGGTCATAATGGTATCGTATTGGACCTATACCTTTTGGTGCAAGGTTTAGCGCGGAATGACAAAAATGATAGGCATCACGGATAGTCGCACTTAGCAGGTTCGTGATGAAAGGATCGTCTATCAGTCGGTCACTATATTCCCGCCGTTCATTCCAAGGACGCATAAAAAAAGCACGAGTGTTGTCCGGATTGCGTTCCAATTCTGCGATGTAGTTCCGTGTAGGTTCAAAATGCTGTGTTATCTCTTCAATCAAACCTTCTCGTCCATCATCCGTGAATACGTCAGGATATGCGATATATCCATCGTTATGAAACGAATCAATATCTTCCTGAGAGGGACCTGATAAACGGAAGAGTGAATCAGATTCTTGCATTTCTAATCTCCTTACATTCTGCTATGTCCTTCCTCATTAAACTTCTCTAACAGTGTTGTCAACTGTTCCACAATTTCTGGACAACTGTCCCAGTGATTGTCTATTTCATAAGGATCGTCGTAGATATGATATAGCTGCCCGGGGGAGTCCGGTTTGGGACCGCCGTCACTGGGTGGGGGCCATCCTCCTGATCCTTGTGTGCCTATAATCAGTTTCCACTCTTTGTGCCGTATAGAAAAGACACCGTTGCTGGAGTGATGTACGATTGCTTCTCGGAGGGGTTTTTCTATTTCTTCACCTAACAGTGCGGGTAAGATATTACAACTGTCTTGACCTGCGTTGTCTGGTACTTGCTTCCCAACAATCGCAGCGCATGTTTCCATCAAATCGGTCAGGCACACCAACGCATCCGATGTTGTATTCGGCTCAATAACACCGTTCCATCTTGCGATGAAGGGTTCACGATGTCCGCCTTCCCAGATATGCGCCTTATATCCACGCCAATCGCCACAGGATTTATGATCGTAGAGGTTATACGGCATTGGACCTTTTCCACCGCGAACTCGGTCGCCGGGTAAGGCACCGTTATCACTGGTAACAAATATCAATGTATCATCCGTTTTGCCAGTGCGGTCTAAAGCGTCCATCACCTCACCGACCATCCAATCTACTAACCAGACAAGGTCGCCTCTGGGACCGGCATCACTTTTCCCACGCGCAAATTCTGGTACGACCTCTTCCACACACGGTTCATGCGGTGCCGAAGGTGTCATATACAGAAAGAAGGGATCATCGGAATCTGTCTGTCCTTCAATATATTCAACAGCCTTCTGTGCAATTATCGGGTCGGCATCTTTATGTTGCCAACTTGGTGCGCACATCCCGGGTCGCCCAGTAAAGTCCGGTACACCACGGTACTCGCTCGGAATTTCAACAAATGTATCATTCTCAATAAAGCCGTAGGGAGGTTGACATGTCGGGCATCCTGCTGTTCCGTAGAAATAGTCAAATCCGATGTCGTTTGGTCCGCCTGTTATTGGTGCGTGAAAATCGATATGTTCTTCTAACTCGCGTTTTGCATTGCCCCATGGTAGCGGGGCATCAAAATTGTAGTCATAATCCGCTACCGTTGAAAAACCCATCCCTAAGTGCCATTTACCGACACATGCAGTATTGTATCCCGCATCTTTCAACATACTGGCAACTGTCAAACGTTCAGGTTCAATCAAAGCGGGTTCATACCCATAGAGCACACCCCGCTTAAGCCGACTCCGCCAGCAATATCTACCTGTTAGGACTCCGTATCGGGTGGGTGTGCAAACTGCAGATGGAGAATGCGCATCAGTAAAGCGAATTCCTTCCTGTGCAAGTTGATCCATATTTGGGGTAGGAATCTTTGAGTCAGGATTATAGCAGCCGACATCCCCGTACCCCATATCGTCTGCCATAATAAAAACAATGTTCGGTCTTTTTTGAATGTCCATATTACTCCAATAGAGAACAGTAGTGATAACGTATCTACTGTAATTTCACTTTTAATTCGGCTAAGTCGTTGTCAATTGATGCTTCTTCAGCATACCCCTCGAACTCACGTTCTAATTTCGTATCTTGATATGCGACATCTACTTCAACAGCGACTTTCGCTAAAGTAGCTACCTCGGTCGCGTCCTGCTCCATCTTTGCCAGTGTTTCAAACGCCTTAGTGTCTTGGATTTCTTTGAGCATCTCGCGGATATGGCTTTCGGCTTCAATGTTTCTGTGTTGTGCGATGACTGCTGTCTTTTTCCCTTCAGCTTCTGTCATTTTCTGTTGAAGATGTTCAAAAAGGTTGCTGAGTGCTTGAACGACCTGTTTCTGTTCATCCCATTGTTCCTTGTATTTGTTTGCAAGTTGGCGGTATTCGTTGCGCTGTGCAAGGTCTTCCCGCGCCAAATCTTCGCGTTCCGCTTTAAGCGAGATTATAGCGCGTTCTTGCAACCGTTCTGCTTGGGTGAGAGCACTCTCATAAGCGGCCTGAAATTGTTTTTCAACGCCGATGGAAGCGTCAACCTTCTCCCGTGCCTCTGAAAGTCTATTTGTCATCTCAGCGATGGCATTCTCTAAAACGACTTCTGGGTCTTTGGTCTCAGTCTCAATCTGCTCCGATTCCGATTCATATTTCACAACAACAGTCTCTGCTAACTTATCCCCCATCCGCTGCTGTCTTTTTCCGAATGTCCACAAGAAATCTAATGGTTGAAAAACTGATGTGAGTCGGCGAATGAAAGAGTCCTTGAGAGTTGCAGGTTTGCCATCTTTCAATCGAAGTACTTGTAATGATAGTAGTTTTTTACCAAGTCCTTGTCCATTTTTGAAACCGTCCATGGAAAACAGACCCGCTGCCCACATCGCAATACCGCTCCAAAATTGGGTCGGTAAATCGTTACCCTCCCACGGTCCAAAAATATAAACTAAAAACAGCTGGGCGGCAACCAGTGCCTTTATTGGTAGTTTGGTTTTCGGTCCGAATATCCACAGTAATGCACTGGACAATCCAATCTGAAGTGGAAATAAATCCTCTGCTTCTGAAAAAACGAAGAGAATCAATAGAATACTTGCAAGGAACGTTCCATCTATGAAAAACGCAAACAACCGTGCCCATCGGGATCCTAATGTAAATTCTTTGCCTGCAATTTTAATAGTCTTCACTTGCAAACCCTATAAATCTTTTTGTGTGTGCTATAGATGCTTGATGCACTTTTATTTCTGTAGTTTCGCCTTTACTTCTGCTAAGTGATTCTCAGCGGTTGGAAAAAACTTGTCCGTTGTTTGAATTACGGTAGAATATACTACTCTACAAAAAGATTTTACGGGTTTTTCACCATTCACTTATAAATAGAGTCTGCTAAAGTTGAAAAGATAGAAGGTATTGTGTAATTATAACGTCGGCACTATCACTTCCACTTCGCGTCCATCAGCTTCAGAGGAATCAATGACTCCCTGAATGATGACGTTTGTAAGCAAAACACCGTAAGGATCAATCGGTGAGGGTTTGCCTTCGCGGACAGCGTCAATAAACGCACTATCTTCCTCATGAAACACATTTACCGACTTAAATTCCGTGTATGTTTCATCATGGATCTCGCCGTTTTTGTCACCATAGAGACGTACACCATTCTGTGGACCGCGTACTTCACCGACACCGACGCGTAAACCTGCTTTCTTTCCGAGAAAAATAGTGCCGCCAAGGGAATCCATATTCATGCACCAACATGTCTTGAAAACCATGCGTGCACCGTTGTCAAATACCACCCACCCGACACCGAAATCTTCCACCTCTGTCTCTCTGAGTGCGGGATTCCAATTGTTGTGTAGGCTTAAGTAGTTCGAGGTAATGCCAGAAACAGCAACAGGTTTAGGATGTCCCATGGATAAAGTGCGGTATCCAATGCGTAGACACCGATGTCTGCGGACGCGCCTAAACCGGCTGTCGCTTTACGAATGAAACTCCCACCCGGATTGCCTCGACGTCTGTCTGCGACAGTCTCAACGTAATAGATGTCACCCAGTGTACCAGCGTCTACAATCTCTTTCGCCTTGATGACTTGCGGGGAATAACGTAGTTTGAGTCCGATCATCAGTATTTTGTTATTTTCTATTGACGCACGCCACATTGCCGCTGCTGCGTCCAGCGTTGCTTCCATGGGTTTCTCGCAGAAGACGTGTTTGCCCGCGTTGAGTGCTGCTACAGTGGGATCAGCATGCACACCTGTCGGGGTGCATACATAAACTGCCTCAATCTCGTCCATTTTGAGCATTTCGTTGTAATCGGTGAATGTATTTTTGATTCCCCACCGATCTTTTGCGCGTTCTAAGTTGCCCGGCACCAAGTCTGCAGCTGCGATGATTTCCGCGCCTTCTATGTTCGCAAGCGTTCCACAATGTGCCTGGGCAATGCCACCTGCTCCAATTAAACCTAATTTGACTGTTCTCATAGCCATCTCCTCGTTACAGATATATTTTATTGATTTTATCCTTTTTCACTTTCATAGTCAAGTGAATTTCTGGTGCCATCACCGAAAATTTGTTGATATTCAGATTAGAGTTTGCTAAAATACTTGTGGATAAGTATTAAACCGCTACTCTAAACCTGAATTAGAACTGGAGAACCGGCGGCATGACAGCAAACGCAATAACGCTTTATCGACTCTTTTTAACGCTTATTGTTATCATCATCTTTGGGCAACATTTCTACATCAACATCGCTTGCGTTGCAGCCATTGCGCTAATCTATATACTTGATGCTGTAGATGGTATCGTTGCTCGTAGGCAGGATAAGGCAACCACATTTGGTGCAGTGTTTGATATTGCTGCGGATAGGGTGATTGAGAACGTATTCTGGATATACTTTACTGCTAAAGGTTATATCCACGTCTGGATGCCGATTGCTGTGGTGACGCGTGGGTTTCTTACAGATGGTGTCCGCAGCCTTGCACTTACAGATGGGAAAACCCCTTTTGAGATGATGGCTATACCTTGGACGCGCGCCTTGACAAGCTCTCGTATCTCTCGCTTTTTCTCCGGTTTTTCTAAAGCACTCGCCTTTACTTTCCTCGCGGCTATTCCTGTCATAAAAAACATTTTTTCCCAAAACGATTCTGTCGTAAGTGCCTTTTCAACTACATCTGTTGTAATAGCGATTATTGCCGTTGCGATCTGCTTGATCCGTGGATTCCCTGTGCTTGTTGATGGATGGAAGTATATTAAAGGTAACAGAGTAAATCAGTAAATGTTCAATAACATAATTTGGAGAAACATCGGTTTGTGAAATTATAATCTGTCATGAACGAATTTTTGAATGGTGCGATCATTTAAAATTGACATAAATAGACCATTTGTGTACAATTTTGAGCAAAAAATGCGAAAATTATGCAAATTTTTTATTTTCTTCAAAATTAATTTGACATTTAGGGCAATTTAGGTTAGAACCACTTAAATTAGGACTTACGCATTCCCCTTTAGGTAAGGGGTAAAAAGTCGTTATTTTAGTTATTATCCCAAATGCGACGGATCTGAGCGACGGCAAAAATGCAAGGAACCGACACTTTTATATTAGTTGAATAGATTCTTACCGAACCCTGAACCTGTTCCACATTTTCATTGAGTTACTATAGGGTGTGAACGTGTAGTAAAACGCGCATCAACCCCGACGTGTTAACGGAATACTAACAGAACTGTTATTATTCTGAACTTATGCATTCCCCTTATCAGTGGGACTTTAAGAGAAAATGCGTAAGTCCTGTTAGAATTAGAATTTTAATATGGGTATTTTGAGATGAAGCAGCGACATGTGAACACTACAATTCAGTTTCAAAAAATGAACGCGCGAAGTGTCCATTACATGATCGCGCCTCAATATAACTATAAGTTCCTCCCCCCAAAATTCACATTCATTAATTTTGCATTACATAGTCTTATCGCAGGAATTATATGCTGCGATGTTTTTGCGCCCGCACGACGTGCTTCATTGCGGGCTTTTGTTATTGCATTTGGAAGTTCCGATGCTTGTTACCCCTGCTCCGCAGGTGAAATCTATAACTATTGCTTATTTTAAATTTTACAAAATTCATCTGAATTACTATTTTACTCAAGTTGCTCCTCCAAAATTTCGATCGGATAGATACACGTTATTACTGATAAAGCAACGATTCACTACTAAATTTTGTTGTTTTTTGTTCTAAATCGGGGTTAGAAACCGATCCTAACAAGAATGTTCAAACATAGGTGGTAATTTGGTGGGTATTTGTTTTTATAAACAAAAGGATATACAAAATGTTAAACGATATATTTAAAGATATATTTACGAATAAGTGGTTACTTGGTGGTATTGGTTTTCTGATTATGTTTGTTGTGGTTTTTGGGTTTTTGTATATTCAGGATATTGCCAAAATGGACCGTCTCATACGCGAAGCAAAAGAAATTAAAGAAATTGCTGCCGATATGAATAGTAAAGAACAATTAGTTGAATCTGTGACTCCTATGGAAAACACAACACAAAATGCAGAAAAAACGATTACGGAGGGGTCCGTCTCCTCATTAAATCAAAACAATTCTGCTGGACCACCTCAAGGTGTTGATTCAAACACACCAACTTCAAACCCACCAACATTGAAAAAGAAAAAGACAAAACCTGTACGCACGTCCCCACATGGATTTGGTCCCTATCCGAAAATACCAAAGGGTGCTCCAATTGCAAAATTTGACGACAGTGACGATATAGACCTGGAATTAATGCTTCGCGTTGCTGTCAAAGCTTGGAACGAAGGTGAAAGATTTGAAAGTGGTTTCACTGATGGGAATACAGGTAGGGTCTACCTAAATTATCCTGGAGTAGTTTATGTAGAATATTCAGAAGAGGTAGACGATGCGACTGGCGAAATAAAATTAGATGTTATTAATGTTACTGGAAGTGCTTCATTAAGTCAGAGTGTTATCAGATCAGTTTTTGATGGTAACACACCTGCAGGATACACAATTATAGATATTAACGATTCTGGGATAGATCCCTATGAATATTTAGATTTACCATAATTTGCCTTAGTGGTAAGAAGGAAAAAACATGTTTAACAAGCGATTTACTGTTTATTTTTTATTTATGTTTATATTTATTAGTTTAATTACATTTTATGTATACGCGCATTGGCATCCTGATCCAGGCCCCGACCTTATAGAGGGAGATGAGAATAACTTGGCTGTCACAAGAGGGCATGAAGTTGACGACACCCACTTTTGGAAAAAGTGGGAAGTAGATGAAACAGTTAAAGACGTTAAAAATAATGATTCGCTCATCGCAAAGATAGACCACAAAAAGGAAGACCACTATGGCTTTATTCCAAATGTCAAAGGGAGGGCGTATTGTTTTGTTTGGAGTGCGGCAAAAATAAAATGTGCTTTCACCAGAGGGAAATATGAGGTGCGGGCTCAAGCCCGCGGTTTGTTATGGTATAAAACCGATAAAAAGAAAAATATATTTTTCGGAGGTGTTACTGCATAAGTCGAAAAAGGGGATTTTCGCATTCCAACAGATGGAGAAACGACTTACAGTGGTGTGCATCTTAAGGGTAAATCATATATTAAAAGTCAGACAGGAGAAATAACTCTTGAACTTAATTGGTTATAACAACCGTATATCTAAAAGGAGCAAAAATGTATAGCAAAAGATTCGCAATATATTGTACATTCTTATTGGTTAGCTTAAGTTTAATTGCTTTCTATGGAAACACCCATTGGGAACCTGATCCAGGTCCTAGCCTTATTGAAGGAAACGCGGATAATTTGACTGTAGAATCGGGTAGCGAGGGAAGTTTCAATTGGAAAGAGTGGGAAGTAGATGAAACAGTTAATGATGTTAAAAACAAAAAATCACTTACAGCAGAGATAATACACTCAAAAATAATTGATTTTGATAAAACGGAAGTTGAAGGTGACGCGTATTGCTATGCTTGGAGTGCAGAAAAAATAAAGTGTGCTTTTACTAAAGGGAAATATGAGGTGCATGCTCAAGCCCGTGGATTTTTCTGGTATGGAAGCAAAAAATATAAAAGCAAGTTTTTCGCGGGTGTTACCGCTGCCGCAAGAAAAAGTGCAAAACGGGATAAGTTATTTGGTCGTCCGACTTACAGCGGCGTGCATCTTAAGGGTAAATCATATATTAAGAGTCAAGCAGGAGAAATATCACTCGCTCTTAATTGGCTATAACCGTAATTCACTATACATAATTTTTCAACCTGACATATCAACAAGAGAATTTAGAATGGGCAGCAACGAATTCATTGTTGGGACATCGCGGAAAGTAAAGCCGAATTGGGAAAAATAAACTGACTCCGACAATGCATCCGCGATAATCTGTTGCTTCTCCAACTCCCTTGATACACCGAGAATGAGGGGTGTGTCGGTGTGTTCTGCAAGTGTGTTGAGACGGGCAAGCAGATGTCCCTGGTGCCACGGATGGAACAGCTCAATTGCGACTTTCACACCGCTGGTATGGATCAGTTGATAATCTGGGAAGCAGTAGAAATCTCCGGGTAAAGGTAGAAACTGACTTCCCGGGTGAATCTGCCATGCATCGGTTTTGTTGCGGAGCATTTCTTGAAAGAGTTGAATGTCTTCGGGAATGTAGGCGAGGAATTGTTGCGATATGGGTTTGATACCGCACGAATCATCAAGGAACAACCGACAACTCTGTTTATTGCGAAACTGAATTTCTGCGGTGAGTTCCCATTTCGGTTGATGTAGCACAGCTACGAAAAAATTAGCTAAGTTCATACCGTATCGCTTCGTTTTGTAAAATAGGTTTAGTGGTCCGTCTACGGTAATGTGAAACAGATCCTCGTTTGCGGTTTTCTCCTTTCTAATAGTGGAGAGGAGTTGGTTAAATCTTAGATACTTGAACAACTGCCGGAGTTCTGCTGTCATGGATTCAGTGAGAACTAATGTGAGTGTGTTGCAATGGAGGAGCAATCCTTGCACCTGCGCGGTGTTGTAGCGGTGAAGTAGATGTTCGGCAGATATTCTTTTGAAAGACAGCACCGGTTGGCAATTCGGCAGATCCGCATAGAGTCTATCACCTACCTCCTTTCCCTCTAATGCCCCTTCTTTTCCAGCAATCTGCGAAACTTTCTGCTGATAGTCGGCATAATTCTGAAACTGCTCCTGTGAAAGCATGCGACTTGTTTCAGTAAAGAGTTTATGCCGAAATGCAATAAGTTCTTCGTTGGGAGCTGTGTCAAACTCAGTGCAGTCTAATAGCAGTTTTTCAAAGCCACGCTTGACGATAAGTTGTCCTGATGTCGTATCAATGACATGTTTACTCGCTTCTAATATCGTTGCCCTCGGCTTGCCCTGCGATTCTTCAAACATGGATATTAGCTGGTCAGCAATTGCAAGCAACTTGCTGTCGGTAGGGTCAACAAATTGGGGGTAAATCTTCCCTTTCTGAATTCTGTAACGAAGTAGGTCTTTGGTAAGCATGATAGTATGGTCTTACATTATTGGAATTTTGTTACTGCACACGGTGTGTGCCTACTACTTTGTTTGGTAGGCGTGGTGTTGTCGTCTCCGTTTGTTGACATAATGTTCGCTTGTCTGTTTAGAAATGAGTTCGTAAAGCACCGCCTGTTTCCCTTCTCTTTTTCTGAGAATGCGTCCTAACCGTTGCACATGCTCACGCACACTGCCACTGCCGGAAACAATAATGGCGACATTCGCTTCTGGTACATCTACCCCCTCATTTAGCACTTTTGAGGTAACCAGTATAGAATAAGTGCCGTCGCGAAATCCGTTCAAAAAGGCATTTCGTTCTTTGAGTTTTGTTTGATGTGTTAGCACAGGTAGGAAGAATCGAGTGCCGATTTGATATGCGGTATCGTTGTCCTGCGTAAAGATGATGATGTGGTCACCACGATGCCTCTGTATGAGTTTCCACACCCATTCCTGCTTTGTTGTGGAGGCGAAACTGAGCTGCTTCTGTGTGAGGTATGCTTTGAATGCAGTGCGTCCTGCATCGGATTGTGATGATTTCCATAAGAATATTTTCCATCCGGATGATGTTCCCATGTTTATCCTTTCGCGCTTCAGGAAGTCCAAATAGGTCTTGCGCGCTGCTTCATACTGAACCCGTTCTGTGTCCTTCATGTCAACAGCGATTGTAACAACACGATAGGGTGAAAGCGTTTTTCCAGAGAGTTCCTGCACTTTTGCTTCATAACAACATTCCCCCACGAGTGCGTAGAGTCTGCTCTCTTTGCCATCAACGCGTTCGGGTGTCGCTGTCAACCCCAACCGAAAAGGTGCAATACTACTAATCGCAGCGTATTGATACTGTTCTCCCGGTAGGTGATGGCACTCGTCAAAGATGACGAAACCGAAACGGTTCCCGTAATGCGGTGCATGCATCACAGCGGATTGATAAGTTGTTACCGTAAGGTCATGCAATTCGTGTTGCCCACCGCCATATAAACCAACCTCCTGTCCAAAATGTTCTTTGAGGACTTCGTACCATTGGTGCATCAAATCTATTGTCGGCACATGCACAAGCGTTGGGCGTTGTGTTTCTGCTATGAGCAGAATTGCGATGAAGGTCTTGCCTGCACCTGTTGGAAGACTTACGACTCCACGCTGACCGTTTGCATGCCACGCATCAATCGCTTCACTCTGATACGGATAGGGTGTAACACTTTTCTGATTGGTATAGGGTTTGACTGTGAATTGTCGTGCCGTATCTGTGTATGGAATGTTGTGCGCGCGCAGCTGCGAGACAATGCTGCGATAGCGATAGGCGGGCGCGCGGAAACTAAGGGTACGTTCGTCCCAACGGATGTCCGGTAACTGTGGCTGGAGTGCATCTGGGACGTTTTGTAGGATGAGCGTGCCTTTGTCAAAGTTTATTTTTAACGAAGTTTCCATAAATTACACCTTCACTCATACATTCAGCAAAGTTATTTTGTTTGAAGCGTTTTCAGTTGTGATAAAATGCGTCAAAATTATCAAAAAGGATAAATTGACATTCTTGTAGAATTGTGTTAAAATTTAATAAAGTTCGTTTCAATCTTTTCATACTCAGGAGTCACACATGGATACTCAAGATTTTCAAAAACTCGTCTTAAATTGGATGGAGCGCGTGGACAATCGTCTTGGTTCACTTGAGCAGGATGTAAGTTGGATAAAAGGTAACATGGAAGGTCGGTCTGAGTCGTCATCAACGCAGCGCGCGAACCTTGCCATCGGTATTAGTATTGTTGTTGGTATTGGAAGCCTCATCGGACTCATCATTAATTGGATCAGGTAAAAACAAATTAGCCTCCTGTCAAGTATGCATCTATCGGGCAACTGTGATTGGAGTGCATCTGGAACTTTCTGTAGGATGAGCGTGCCTTTGTCAAAGTTTATCTTGAGTGTAACCATAGTTGAGTCTCTAGACATGAGTTGGTTTTTTCTTGGTCGTTACTGCCTATATTATATCAAAATCCAGGTGTGAATTCAAAGCATTATTATGATAGAAAGATTCGTGATTCTGAGTGTAAAGACCTTTACACCACACTTAACTTCTTGCCAGGTCGTGATATATTAATATAACACATTGACTAATAAGGACAAATCCGGACTGAAACGCATAATGATGCCGCCACAAAGTTCAGAACACAAATGTGATCAGAACATCTAACCTAAGGAGACCTGATGAAAACACTGTTGTTAGTAAATATGACGACTTTTGCAGATACTTATCCTGAAGAAATCGGGGAAATCGAGAAAGCAATTGAGACGTTTGCCCGCACCCATAATGCCGAAGTGCTTGATATTGGTGATGTCTACAAGCAAAAGACAGGGAAGCCAATTACAATTCCTACATATCCTAATCCAGAATTAACAACAATGGCACGGGACATTAAAGCTGAGATTATCTCAAAAACGGATGGGAAATTGGACTATCTCATTCTGGTAGGAGATGAAGACGTTATTCCGATGTGGGAAATTCAATTGGGTAGAACGCTTTTTCACACAGATTCTTTCTATTCGGATTTGGATGGTGATGGTCTCCCTGAAGTTGTAACCACGCGGGTACTCGGACATCCTGATGCAATGCAGCGTCAACTCAGTGAAAAAGTAGAAAATACAGGACCAAATGCCACGATTTTGTGTTCAGAAGATACACGTATACATTTAGAAACGCAGCGATTTCTTGATGTGTTGTCACAACAGGGACATGAGGTTGAAGTACTCGGTAGAGGTGGTGCGGAATGCCTATCACACTCGGATTTGATTATTCACTTTGGACATGGTAGTCCTAAAAGCCTGAGCAATCGATTCGGGGAAAACTTTGTTACAGCGAAAGATATGCCAGAACTCTCGCGTCAACCGATTGCAATTGTTGATGGTTGTGCTACGACACCTCCCGGTTCAACTTTATTACGCGCATTTTTGAACAATGGTTGTCGTGCGTATTTGGGTAGTACCGCTACCGTGATGGGAATGGTGCCCGCACGTTATACCAATCAGTTGGTGATGCACTTTTTGGATACTTATGCTTTACACCCAGAATGGTCAGTTGCGAAGTTGCTTATGCATGCCCGCGTCGAATATGCAAGCGTGACAGGTCTTTCTGAACTGTTGCTTGAGCTTGAACAAACAGGAAATGTCAATAAACTTGTAAGTGATATGCGCACTCACCTATTGACATTTCTTGAATGGCACGCTTATGGTTCACCTTTCGCGTGTCTAAATCAAGGGAAAACTCAACCAGTTTTCGCAAAACACCCGTTAGTAGAATCAGAATTAACTTTGGAGGGCGGAAAACAAAGCATCACCGATATGCTCTTTGAGATAAAAAGCACTGACGGTCAACCGATACTGTATCTGCGTGCGGATTGGTTGAATTCCATCACACCTTCAATTGTCATTCATATTCAACAGAACGGACAGGTGCTCCATGTGATGCTGGGTAATACTGACATAATCTATCAACACATTGAGAATATCTGTGTGGGAGGTTATGTTGATGGGGATTTGTATCACGCTTATTGGTTGTTGCCACTGCAGAGAGTCGTTGGTGAAAACAGATTACGAATTGAACTTGTGACTCAAAAAGCTGGGTTGACGATTTTGCCAGAATCTGTGGTAGAGATTTGGCCTGAATGGGAAACCATTTCTGCACCAGAGAAATAGAAATTTGCATTTCTGATGGTACTATATCCCATATCAGAATGCAAACGTCTATCTCAGCAACTTCAAGCGTCTTTCTAAATATAGTAAGATTTAGAATATTGACACACCTAAGGGAGATTAACCCTACTGCTCCCTTTGTCAGTGGGAAAATCGTGGCTTTTCGTAAAATTGCAGTGTATCGTTAATTGTACACTCTACTATATAACACACCGAACAGAATAGATAGTTACCGAGAAAAGGACACCACCACAAAACACTATTGGTGGACATTAGAAATGATAATCTTGTACATCCAATACATACGATAAAGATTCTGCCCTATTCAACCCATAGACAATTTGTGCGGTTATCACATACTTGCCTGTTTCAAATTCGGAATTAAACGTGAAGCTCATAGTCGCTTCTTTCGTAGATCCATTCCCCGGATCAGATTCTATGGTAACACTGCTCGCGGCATTAGGATGTGTGATATACCAATCCACCCTTACATACGGTTCTTCGGTAATTAGTATCACATTATGTGTGCCATACCTTGAAATAGATGTCTCCGAAGGAAATAGTCCGCTACTCAATTCAGGGAAGATGGCTTCTGCTGCTGTAGCATAATTAGTTACAACTCCTTCGGTTTCATTTTAAGATTTAGTGCGATTATTTTTAATAAAGTCAATGACCATAAGGGTTTACATTTTTATTAGCACTTATTCTTTACTAGTGTTTAGTCAACATCTGTTTGATAGCTCAATTGTAGGTCGGGTAGAGGCACGAAACCCGACAGGCATAGATTTATTATTGGTAAAGTCGGGTTTCGTGCCTCTACCCGACCTACAAGTTAGGTGTTGACACAGCACTAGAGCCAATACCTCCTTTATTAGACATTAGCGCAAATCTAAATAGTCGTAAGCTGGTATACCTGCTTTATCGAATTCTATGGCACGAAGTCCTTGTGGTATATTACCAGAATGCATCTGTTCAGAGGTTAGTCGTGTCCCGCGAGGTCCTAATGAACCTATAATGGGAACTCTGACTGTAGCATCTGGTTCTTCTACAGGTTCTCCATATTCAACATATAGGATATCAGGATAAATAATATACATTATCCCATCGTCGTCAATGTTTGCCCCTACAAACCGATCACCTTCATTCCATTTCTTGATGACAACCCGCATCATCAGTTCCATAGTTCGGCTTTCATTACCTGTAAATTGCGGACACGGTGCTCCTTTTGGTACTGGAGGGTATGGTCCGAATCCGTGAGGTGACACACGTTTTTCTGACGTATTTCTGTTTTGGGTATTGATTGTAATAATAGATTTCGTTGTTTCGTCAGTGTGTGTCAGTTTCTATGCTTGGACCAGGTGTTTCAGTTGTTGGATTCGCTGCGTCTTGGGTAGTGTTTTCCATAGATTGGGGGTTGACTTCCGGTTCCACTTTGTTATTTGAATTTGCTTTTCGGGTTGCTTCCCATTGGCGGCGTAACTCGGCATTTTTGGCAGCATTTTGCTTATACGGTGTAATTTCATGTTGGTACCATAAATAACATGCTCCAACACTGATAATTAAAAGTGCAACACTGATCAGTATCCATTTGTTGGTGATGATGTCACGTATCATTTTATTTCCTTTGTTGTTGTAGCACGTGTGTATATTGAATGATCTCTGAATTACATGGTTAGATAGGCCTATCCCTATATAAAGGAAAGTATTCCTTGGCAATTAAGCAATTACTCTCAGAGATATAATTTTATAGAATGTGCACCTACATTGGGTGAACGATGTTTAACCATAATTAATATTATACCACACAACATAATGCAATATTTTTTTTACAAAAGAGTGGGTTTCGCTTTATTATAATGGAACCTGAAAATACGTTGACACACATAAAGGAAGTTAACCCCTGTCCCTTACCAGTGGAGTAACCGTGGCATTTTTGTTAAATTACAGTGGGCAAGCAATTGTAATACCAATTCTAAAAAATATTGTCTCATTAAGGAATTCCACTGTTATTGCTGGTAGGAGTGCACCTCTTCGGTAGGAGCGACCTCCCGGTCGCGACAAGGAGGCCGCTCCTACCATATCTCTACAGGTAATGAGACATAATCAATTAGAAATGGTATAAGATAAATCACGTTAATTGGGCATAGAAGGTATGGGAATAGTGATCAGAAGTTAGAAGCAGTGCAGTCGAGCATTTCATTATCAAATGTTATTCTTGCGTTTGTCCCTTTGTCTCGTCTACCGATCCTCACCGTATTCGGGTTCTTTTGCTGGGCGGATAACCCATTTTTCGTAGACGGACCTGAAGGATTTAGCCTTTTCACCGAAATGGAGATATTGGATGCTTTTCGTTGGAATTGACACCTCTCCGTAGATGGGTGAGCGTCCAAACAGGTTTTCACCTTTAACCTCAATCGGTTCAAAAATAAGGATAGGATTGTGTATCAATGCGAAGCGAACAATGGACGAGTTTTTTTCTGTTTGTGGTTTGTCGGTATCTGTTAGTTGTGTTGGGTCTATATCAGCAGCATTCCCACCTTTTACCAATTCCTCAAAATTCTCTGCCCTAACATCTATAATCCGCGCGACTCTCTCAATGGGGATCCTAATCTTCTTCAACCTTGAATCAAACAGAATTATTTTTCCATTGAAACTGAGCAGTTTACCACGTTTTATATCACCGTTGCTTGCTACAAGAATGTGACTTGGCGGGTCGTCGCGATTGAAGCGTGGTACAGTGAGTGCGCGTACAATTTTTTCATCTAAATTCTCAGTTCTCGTTTCAAGGGGATCAACCATAAGTTCAACTGCGCGTTTAAGTGCCAATGCGTCATTTGAGGCGAAATTCCCACTGACAACGATGGTTTTAGGTTTCTCGTCGGTGTTCTCAGAAGTGATTGTTGCTTCTAAAGTGCCATCTACAGCAACAGATGTTTTAACCTCCATATCGTTGCTGGAATTGATTGTTATTTCTACGGTGCCATCTTTGGGTCTACGCACTGTGGCTTCCAAAATACGTCCATCTTCTAAAATGATACGGTTTTTATTTCCACTAGTGATAGTAATAGGATTTCTGTTTTCCTTTCGGGTTTGTGTGCTTCCTCGTGTGAACTCAATACCTTTGATATGTGTAGCGTCCATCCGTGTTGTGCTAATAAATGGGGAACGGAAGTGAATGTTGGTTGCATCATAGGATATCACTTGACACGGTATAACTTCTCCGTTTTTTAGATGCATTAGATGTGGAAACATTTTTACGCTAAAGGGTCGTAATCTTGAGATCTGTTTACTATTGCGCTGTATACGGACAGATTCACTTTTTGCGATGTTTACCGGTTCTGACATTCCTATAGGTTGCCATTTCACACTGGATTTGTCGTTAGTATCAAATATCACATGTCCACGGAGGCTCCCCGTTGGAAAAATTAATTGGTCATAATCTTTGAGTTGGACTCTTGTCTGTTTTTTTGAACCGAGTTTCAAGAGTGATAGTCCAGCAAGCGAACAGGTCAAGGGTTCTTCGGTGAAACGTGTCTGTACTACTACACTCTCCTGTTCCATCTGCAGAACTTGACCTTTTATGACAGAACCGTCTAAATATGTTAATGTCATAGCTTGGTCTATCGGTGCCAATTTTCTTTCAGGTTGTATAAGTTGATCAATCTCTTGGAGTTTGATATCTGTGCGGGTACCATCGTTTGCAAGAACGTAACTGTTGCCATTTTCAACAAATAATTTGCCGTGATGAATATTTCCATTCATCATGTTGACTCTCGGTTTAGTAAAATCAATTTTTTGGTCATTAAATTCACCTGCTTGTTTGTAGACTTTTAACCTTTTGACCGTTATGTCTTGTCCTCGGTTGTAGATGTAAGGCCCTGAAATTGTAGTAGTGGGAGTTACTTTATCAAGTTTCAACAGCAAATTACCGTTCAATTCAAAGACTTTTAACACACTTGTGTTCTGGTCATAAGCGATCCGCAAATGGAAGTTTCGTCGGTCTGGTTCTATTGACATGATAGGTTCAAACAATGTGCCTTGAACGACAACAAGTTCGTTCACCCAAGTTTCTATTCGCAATGCCTCATATAGGTTTTTACCGAGTGCGAAAACGAATTCTGGGGGGCGTGTTGTTGATTCAAATTCAAAGTCGATGACAAACTGTGCAGACCAAACGAGAGGATAGTACAAGTTCGTTTTCGCGATATCTGTCCGTGCCTGTCCGCCTTGGTCGGCATACCAACCAATCTGTTGTTTGTTTTTAGTAGACTGGACCTGTTTATTATCATTTCTGTTTCCATCAAATTCCCAGTAAGAAAGTTGTGATCCATCAAAAACGAGATTAGAATGTTCACGATTTTCAAGTGAGTAAATTGACGAACGGTTCACGCGAAACGTCCCGAAATTCTTACTCTTAAAAAGAAATGTGTTATCATCTGAACCGATTATGTCCGCATTCCAGTTATCTCCAGATACTGTGGCAATCCGAAATGTCTCAGTTATCTTTGCAGATGGTTTGGAGAAAACGATTGAATCCAATACAGACATGTCAACGTTGAGCTCGTCTGTAAAGTGTGACGATTTCCATCGAATTTTCCCCGACTTACTGCCTATCAGTTTGCCCGTAAGGGTATCCCCATTTTCCCAGCGTAAAAGTGTTTCCTGTGCTGTAATTGTTTTAGGAAACCACAACACTGCAAGTGTAATCGCAACGACATATATTTTCTTTAGCCCATTTTTCATTGTATTTTCCTTCTTCTGTGATAATCACATTATAGGTCGGGTTCACTCTGTTCTATCAGTGCTGTGTCAACACCTAACTTGTAGGTCGGGTAGAGGCACGAAACCCGACTTTACCAATAATAAATCTATGCCTGTCGGGTTTCGTGCCTCTACCCGACCTACAATTGAGCTATCAAACAGGTGTTGACTAAGCACAAGTCGTGTTAATATTGTCAATATATGCCGTGTCGCATACATTAGACATTGTAAACTTTATTAAAGTATCCCATAATAGTTGTTATATTGTCAAGCAAAAATGCTAAATTCTTTGAAATAGTGATAAATTTGTGTCAATATTGTACGCAATAATTAGGTTACAACACACAGCATGCACCTACTACTCCAACGCAGGCAGCCCTTCAACAATATCCACCGTCTCTAAGATCACTGAAATCACCTGTCCAATCAACCGGACAATGTACTGCGGATCATCCGCACGATTCGGATCGTTGACGATGCCGCTGCGTTTGTCCGTTTTGACACGATACTGATCCACTATCCACTCCAACGCAGAACGTGTGCCGAGACGATATTCAAACGCTTTTGCAGGGATACCGTCAAGTGTTAGAAAATCGTTGTAGATGAGGGAGGTTTTGTCTTTAGCGAGTTTCATTTTCTCAGCACGCCAATTGAGCGGGACATTTGGGTTCTGAACTAACCTGAGGTTATCATATTCGGGTTGGGATTCGTAGTTGACGTGGATTTCTGCTAACCGCGAGCCTGCGTTGGCAAAACCCCAAAAATCTTCTGCAACCCCTTTAGCCCCCCGCAAGCGGGGGGTTGGGATATGCGGTAGGTCACGCTTTAGGTTCGCTTGATACTTCTCGCGATAGTCGGGGTGGTGTAAAATGCCGTAGGTATAGTGGAAGATGTCCCACTTGCTGATAGAGTCATCTTTGTAATGTGTGCGGAACTGTGCCAATGCCCAATCGGTGATGTTTTCGCGGCGGTTTGTGCCATCTTCGTCGTAAGTGTAGAAGGGAAAGCATTGAAAACTATCACTTGCAGCGAGTGTATGAAGGTCAGGAATAAGATTTGTCATCAATGTATTAAAACCTGAACGAAATCCGTGATCACTAATGATTATTTGTCGGTTTTCTGCTT
>JAAXHO010000082.1:5586-21282 GCA_012270795.1 Candidatus Poribacteria bacterium | reverse complement strand
GTAGGCGGGGTTTCTAACCCCGATTTCAACTCATTGTCTGAACCAGGATTTTCAGAATTACCAGATTACCAGGATTATCGCATCTATGTTTATTGCCGAAGATCAGCTCAACACACATCAAAAATCCGTGATGAGAAAAATCCTGTAAATCCGAAAATCCTGAAAATCCCGGTTCAGACAAAAAATCCTGTAAATCCGAAAATCCGAAAATCCGAAAATCCCGGTTCAGACAAAAAACAACTCAAACAAAAAACATAAAACCACATCAAAAAAAATTGATGAGGCAATCCTGAAAATCTGTAAATCCTGGTTCAAACAAAAAAATATTCTTGCAAAATAATGTCAAATGTGGTATCCTTATTTATTAAGAAAACAGTAAAAAACCTACCCCCATTAATTGACGTTAACTTCAAGGAGACTATACAATGGACGCAAGAACACTATCACTACCCATAAGCACCCTTGATTACAAACAGCCTTCAACCGTACAAGAAGGTACGCTCGTCTCAGATGCAATAGACATCATGCAAGTTGAAGGATTCGGATGCGTCCTTGTCGTCGATAATGAACAACGCCTTGTCGGAATTATAACTGACCGCGACCTACTCGTAAATGTTTGCGGCAAAAGGTTAAATGCTGAAGATGTAAAAGTTGAAGAAATCATGTCAACAAACCCAGAATCTTTACGCGCAAGCGACCCAATCGCTTTCGCTCTAAACCTCATGCACCTCGGACACTTTCGACACGTACCGCTCTGTATCTGGGACGACCAAAACCAACAATTTCCTGTAGGACTAATTTCTACAGGAGACATTTTAGACCACGTCGCTATATTCATCGAGAATCAGGAAGGAGGCGTATAACTATGCTATATGAACACGCAATCGACGAAGAAATAGCACAGATGGATGAAGATATTGAAGCCTCTCAAAAAGCTCTGCAAGTCAGCGAAATTCAAGTACCCCTACGAAGCTTGATGCGCGGATGTATAACGATAGATATCACAGCAAGCACACAAGATGCTATCGATCTACTTATAGAATATCGCATCGGTGCCGCTTCGGTCGTGGAAAATAAAAAAATACGCGGGATTTTCGGTGAACGGGACGTACTGCGAAAAATCCTAAATAAACAGATCAATGACCTAACAAATATCCCTGTTACACAATTCATGAAAGTTGACCCACAAACCGCAAAACCTGATGATATGTTAGATACCGCAGTCCTATACATGGCAAAAGGCGGGTTTCGACATTTACCAATCGTCAATGATGAACAGCAACCTATCGGCATGGTTTCAATCCGAGATGTAATCTCTTATCTCGTAGATTTTTTCCCACAAGAAGTCTTAACATTACCACCAAACCCAATACGAGATGCATTGAAAGCACGAGAAGGGGCATAAAAAAATGGAAACAGTTTCTTATAGGTACACACACACGTTACACCCTTACTAAACCGAATACAAAAAGGCTGAACACTGATGCGTAAGCAAGTAGAGCAAATAAAAGCAGCAACCGTCCTCTTCGCCGGAGACTCAGGCGACGGATCCCAAACTATCGGCACACAGATGACAGAAACCTCCGCTATCGTCGGAAACGATGTCGCAACATTGCCCGATTACCCCGCTGAAATAAAAGCTCCAGCAGGATCACTCGCAGGGGTATCCGGATTCCAACTGCACTTCTCCAGTGAAACAATACACACACCCGGGGATACTTGTGATGTCCTCGTCGCAATGAATCCCGCCGCACTAAAAGTCAATTTACACAAACTAAAAGATAACGGCATACTAATTGTAAATGCCGATAATTTCGCACGAAAAAACCTAAGACTCGCAGGATACGAAGAAAACCCATTAGAAGACAATACACTCGCAAAATATCAGGTCTTTCAAGTCGAACTTACACGACTCACACGAAAAGTACTTGAAGAAACTGACCTATCTTTTAGCGAACAGGATAGATGCAAAAACTTCTTCGCACTCGGGATGATACTCTGGTTATACAATCGACCAATGGATTACACCATCAGATGGATCAAAACAAAATTTGGCACAAAAAGTCCACGCTACATTGAACCGAATATTTTAGCACTCCGAGCAGGAAATAACTACTGCGATATGACTGAGCAATTCATCACATCGTACGAAGTTAAATCCGCAAAATTCGCGCCTGGAAAATACAGAAATATCGAAGGAAATATGTCCACCGTCCTCGGACTCGTCGCCGCAGCACACAAATCCGGACTACAACTCATATACGGAAGCTACCCCATTACCCCCGCAAGTGACATCCTTCACGGATTAGCAAATTACCGAAACTTCGGTATCATTACAATGCAAATGGAAGATGAAATCGCAGCTGTCGGAGTCGCTATCGGGGCAGCTTATAGCGGCGCACTCGGCGTCACAGGAAGTAGCGGGCCAGGACTCGCACTAAAATCTGAAGCCATAAATCTCGCTATGATCGCTGAACTCCCAATCGTCGTCTGCAATATACAAAGAGCCGGACCCTCTACCGGAATGCCAACAAAAACCGAACAGGCGGACCTGCTACAGATGTTTTACGGACGAAATGGTGAGTCACCAGTTCCCATCGTTTCCGCTTGTCGTCCAACCGACTGTTTCAACACCGTTTATGAGGCTTGCAGAATAGCTGTGACATACAGGACGCCTGTCATTTTTCTTTCAGAACTATATATCGCTCTCGGGGCTGAACCATGGTTGATCCCAAATGTAGATGATCTACCCAATATTGAACCGAACTTCCAATCAAATACCAACGGATTTGAACCATACCAAAGAGATAACGAAACATTTGCAAGACCATGGGCATTACCCGGAACACCCGGACTCGAACACAGAATCGGCGGATTGGAAAAATCCGATATCACAGGAAATGTCAGTTATGATGCTGAAAATCACGAAAAAATGGTGAACATCAGATCTGAAAAAGTACAACGAATCGCAAACGAAATACCTCCCACCGAAATATACGGTGAACAGGAAGGTGACCTCCTCATGCTCGGATGGGGCGGAACTTTCGGAGTCATACGAACAGTCGTTGAAAACAGACTGCAAGAAGGAAGATCAATCGCACACGTACACCTACGCCACCTCAATCCATTACCAAATGATTTAGAGGAAATCCTAAAACGATTCAAAACCGTCCTTATACCCGAACTAAACTCAGGACATCTGCGCCAATTAATACGCAGCAAATATCTTATTGATGCAATCGGAGTTAACAAAATACAAGGACAACCATTTTACGTTTACGAACTGGAATCCAAAATTAATACATACATTTGATAAAGTTTGTAGCATAATCTTCCAGATTGTGCATCTTTAAGTTTGTAGTATAATCTTCCAGATTGTGCATCTTTAAGTTTGTAGCATAATCTTCCAGATTGTGCATCTTGATAAGGCAGGCACACTTATGAGAAACAAAAAAGACCCAGGCATACCACTCGGAGTACCTACACTCACCTCAAATGACTTCAAATCCGATCAGGACGTACGATGGTGCCCTCGTTGTGGAGATTACTCCATATTAGCACAGACACGCCGAATCATGCCAGAATTAGGCATCCCCAAAGAAAACATCGTATTTATATCTGGAATAGGGTGTTCAAGCCGCTTTCCATACTATATGAACACTTACGGGTTTCACACTATACACGGCAGAGCTCCAACAATCGCTTCCGGTGTGAAAATGGCAAATCCTGACCTTTCCGTATGGGTCATCACAGGCGATGGGGACGCGCTCTCCATCGGTGGAAATCACTTTATACACCTCATGCGTAGAAACTTTGATATCAATGTGCTCCTCTTCAATAACCGAATATATGGACTCACCAAAGGACAATATTCACCCACATCAGAACAGGGAAAAAACACATACTCAAGTCCGTTCGGTTCACTCGAAGCACCTTTCAACCCCATTAGTCTCGCACTTGCCGCAAGGGCAACCTTCGTAGCACGCTCACTCGACACGGATTCTACACACCTGAAAGCAACTATCAAAGCCGCATTTGAACATAAAGGCACATCTTTTATTGAAATATACCAAGACTGCTACGTCTTTAACGCACATGCATTCCAACTCTACACAGACAAATCAACAAAAGCTGACAACACTGTCCGACTTGAACATGGCGAACCGCTTCTCTTCGGTAAAGACAATGAACAAGGCATCCAACTGAAAAACTTCCAACCCGAAGTCACAACCGTTACAAACGGAACAGAGGATCTCATCGTACATGACCAATATGCAGAGAATACTACATTAGCAAACTTCCTTGCACGCATGAGTGATATGCCTGAAATGCCACACCCCATCGGCATCTTCCGAAGCGTTCAAAAACCTTGCTACGAGGATATGATGGTTGACCAGATCGACTTCGCAAAACAAAAGAAAGGCGAAGGAAACATACACGATCTCCTGCACGCTGGCGACACCTGGGTCGTGGAGTAATAAGGAAACAAACACAGATGGCAAACAAACCAAATATCCTTTACATAATGACAGACCAACAACGGTTTGACACTGTCAACGCACTCGGAAATCCGATCATCCAAACACCCGCACTGGATAGAATCGTCCGGGAAGGAACAAGTTTCACATCTGCATACTGTCCCTCCCCGGCCTGTGTTGCCTCCCGTTGTAGTTTCCTGCTCGGACAGTGGCCCCATCAGACGGGATGCACAACGAACTCTGCAATGCCGCAAGACCGTACTTCCGTCATGGAAATGCTCAATGAAGATGGATATCAAACACACGGCATCGGCAAAATGCACTTCACACCAAAAGGTGACAAACTTTGGGGGTTCGAAACAAGAGACATCTCAGAGGAAGGGTCTGGAAACAACGACTTTACCCAGTCGCTACGAGAAAACGGATATGACCATATCATCGCACCACACGGGGAACGAAGCGAATACTACTACATCCCACAACCTTCACAACTCCCTGCACGGCTACACCACACACAATGGGTCGGCGATAAAACTTTGCAATTCCTATCAAAAAGGGATACTGATAAACCTTTCCTGTGTTGGTCCAGCTTCATAAAACCGCACCCACCATTTGAATCACCCGTACCTTGGAACAGATTATACCGCACTGTAGAGATGCCGTTGCCGTTCCTACCTCCAGACTATGAAGAACTGCACACACACTGGAATCGCCATCAAAACCGCTACAAATACCGTGATCAAGGGATGGACATGAACCTACTACGCACAATGCGTGCCGCATACTATGCCGCCATCTCATTTATCGACTATCAGGTCGGACGCATGCTGGATTACCTTGATGCCGAAGGTGAATTGGATAATACTCTGATACTTTTCACTTCCGACCATGGGGAACTACTTGGAGACTATGACTGCTACGGCAAACGCTCATACTTGGACGCTGCTGCCCGCATACCCCTACTTGTCCGCTACCCCGAAAGGTTCGCTGCAGACGCACAGTGCGACACACCGACAAGTCTCGTGGATGTCCTCCCAACAAGTCTCGGTGCAGCGGGATTGACAACGCCTTCGGACCGTTGCGGCACCGACCTCGCTGATATCGCTTCAGGCAATACCGAACGGGATGCAATTATCGGACAATTAGCAAGCGAAAGCAGAGGATTGTACGCACTTATTACTAATGAATACAAATACACCTACTCTGCAGCTGACAGAAAAGAATGGCTATTCAGACGGCTTGCAGGCAGACTTGATGAACGAAATCTTGCTGGTAATCCAGCTTACGGAAGAACCCTTAGAACCTATAGAGATCGGTTAATTAATTGGTTCCGCGAAGATGGGTATGACCTACCCCTTGACGGCAATAGATGGCGCGAATTCCCACAACCCGCAGAAAACGAAAATCCTGATGCTGACCAACTTTTCCAAGATGGACGCTCTTCAACCGATCAATTTCCACCAGGATATTCCCCACATATTGACCCCATCAAAGGACATACTTGATAACTATGATAGATTAATGAAAATTTATGCTCTGTTAACTGCACAAATCATATAACGGCGCATCTCGTTCTGTTCCGGCAGGCAGATACGCCAAGATCATCCCATCAACAGGCAAATTTCCATCAGCTACAACCCCGGTCGTCTGCTCAGCAGTCATGCCTTTTGAAAGTAGAAGATAAAAGGTATCCTTAAACCAACCGGGGGTTGTAAAAAAATTACCTTGACCTTTTGATATAACAAGGTCAGCGTCCAAGAGAGCATTGACAAATTCGGGTGAAGCATTATAGAGGTTAGTCCCAATCGTCTTTGCACCTGACGACATGAGTGTGACAGCACCGTCCTGAATAGCATGCCGAATTTTTTCAAATTGCGGATAACTTGTTATCTCATGCAAATCTGCTAACGTCACATCGTTGCTTGCGTTGTCTACTTTGCCGACTATACATAGACGATGTCCACAGCCAACGAGTTCCTGTATGAATGCCATATCAAAAATGATTTCACCATCGTTGTCTGCAAGCCACAAAATCTGTTTAGAGTGAGAATCAATTACTTGTTCCTGAAAAAGTTCATAACAATCAATAGCAAAGGGGGTTTTTACAGCAGCGCGAAGTGCCTGTGAAAAATAGTCAGGATTGGCATTTATTTTTTGCACAACTCGTGCACTACTATAGTCAATCACATTGCCAGCGACAACCAGTTTTAACCTTTTCAACCAATCGTCACTCCAAAATTCTGGCAGTAGGTCAAGTGCTGTGCGGCGTGCCTTTAGTTTATCGTGATGGTAAGGATTCGGGTTACCAGTATACAGTTTCACCATCTCAAAGATCGTTCCCCATAATTCCTCAGGGGTAAGTGACTCAATCAGGTAAGCTCCATTTGCACATTGCATGTCCAAGAGTGTCTCTACTGCATTGCACACACTTTCCTGCATTTTGGGATTGCGTGTCGCCCGAGGAATCAGCTCTGTCGCACTATGGGATCGAACATGCTTGCGAAGGTTCTCCCAATCCGGTAAATCCTTCTTTTCACCAAAAGTGAAAACACCCGGACTATAATTCGTTGGTACAATTTGCTTGAAAAGGGAACTTGGCACACCGATAGGAGATTCAGCAGGTGGTACACCTAACGTTTGCTTTTTCAACTTGACACCTGAAGGAATGACTGTTGCATGTGCATGGATGTCTGAAAGGTTGACGTTACTTCCAACAGTAACACCATCAAAAATGCAATTAGTGATTATGCTTGAAGTAGCAATGCCACAAACAGGTTCTGAAATCACTGTGGGTAAGGTGTTCGTCTCATAAGTTGTATCCGTGGCAGTGACATTCTGTAGACCAACAGAATGTCCAACGCTTGTTGTTCCTTTTAGTGTGACATTTTCCAATCTACAGTAATCACCGATAACAACATTTTTGCCGATATGGATTCTACCGATGAGATAACAAGCAGTTCCAATATCAATGTCTTCGCTGTCTAAGGTAATCTGAGCAGCGGGATCAACGCGTATCCCTTTTCCAGCAAGAAGCTCGCGTGTCTTCGCAAACATTGCAGCTTCACCTGACAGGACATTTGACCAGCGATTTACGCCTGACAAGACTTCACCACGATAGATAAATGCATTTGTCTTTCGTCCGTCTTCATAACAGTAGCGTATCAGATCAACATGATGCAATTCGTTCTTTCGGTTTGCATGCGGCTGCAAACGATTGATGTGTTCCAGTAGCACACTCTTTCGGATGATTGTGATACCGGTATTCGTATATGCTTCACCGCGTTCCAAACGCTGCCACATCTTTGCCTTTTCTGACTCTGTCATGTCATACCACTCTTTAGTGCCAATGAATTTGCCATCAGTATCAAAAAAGAGCCCGCCTTTATCAATCACTGTGTCGGGTATTTTACCACAAAGCGTGACATCCGCTTCGGAGAGGATATGGGATAACAAGGTTTGGACGAATATGGTACGTTCTAAGAAAGGTTCGTCGCCGAATGCTACACCAACCCACTCTGCGTCTGATTTTTGTATCTCTGGCAGTGCAGTTTGCAACGCGCCACCAGTTCCGTTCATCTCTACCTGGATGCAAGGGACAGCATCTGCACCTAACAATTGTTCACGTGCATCACTGTCTACTATCCGTGCTGCCATCTGTGGATTGATGACTACGATGTTTGGACGGTTGCCTGGCAGAAAACGACATGACTGTTGCAGCATGTTCTGCTCACCGAACATAATATCTAATGTCTTGCTGATATGACCAGTGGGATCAATGCGAGTGCCTTTGCCCGCGGCAAGCACAACCCATTGCGGTGTAAGGTGACTTTCAAGAATATCATTTGGGAGTGCGTTTAGGTGGGTAATTAGACTATCTTTGGCAAAGACGTTGGTATCAATTACATCTTCAATTGTGCAACCAAGTAAGTTCTCTATTATCTTTTTCTTATCTTCAGATAATTGTGCTTTGGAGCTGTGCACATCATTGCTCATTAGAATGCATTCTCCAATTCTATAAGTTAAAAGGCGTGCATCCAAGTAAGTGGGTTATAAGGATACACACCTTGAATTTGTTCAGGACATTTAGACTTGTTAGTCGCGGTTTTGCTTTAGGTTTGCCCAAGTGGTTGCTAACTTATCAGTCGGTTCAACAGGTAGTACTCCAGATGTTAATTCTGCTATTTCGTTTGCATCTATGACCCTGTCGTATATTCGGAGTTCATCAATTAAGCCTGTCCATGAGGTGCCACCGTTATCCTTACCGCCTTGTCCAACAATAAATTTAGTAGCGTTTGAAATAGAGCCAGTCCTTACATCGTTATTATATTGTGGTTCATCAAGTACTCCATCAATATATAACATAACAGGATCACCACTACTCCATGTAAGAGCAAGGTGTTGCCATTCTGTTGTCTGGATGTTGTCTGCACTTTCATACTGAATGCCGCCACCTGTGGTAGTAAAACCTGCTTTTATTAGTCTTACAGCTGCAGGAACTTTCCTACCAGCAGAATCGTAACGTAAGGTAAATGTATCGTCTCCACCAGCAGGATCCTTTGCTATGAATATACCTCTATCGTGTGGAGCAGTATCAGATTTAACCCAAACAGAGACAGAGAATTCTTCAAGTCCGTTGATATAGTCTGCACCATCTGTATCTACTGCGGAACTTGCGGAGCCATCAAGTCTCAAAGTACCGCCAATTTTGCCTTCGTCGGTTGCCCAGGCTGCAGTGCCGGTAAGTTCTGCATCATTACCGTTTTTACTAACATCAGATGCTGTTTTTCCATCAGTTTCATCAAATGAGTAATAGACGATGAGACCGTCGTTTATTCCGGCAGTTGCAGGTGTACTCAAATAAACCGCTAATATGAGAATGAACATAGTAAGTAATAGTTGGTTACGCATTTTGTTTTTCTCCTTCAAAATATTGTTCTTTGTTCAATTATACCATATTATATAAAAAATTACGCAATTATTGTTGTCTAATTTCTGTTTGGATATTCTGAAATAGTTCTAATGCAGTCTGTAAATTCTGTGTAATTTCTGAGGCTAATATGTCAGGGGTGGGAAGGTCTGTTATATCCTCAAGTGAATCCTCTTTTAACCAGAAGATATCAAGGTTAGCGTGTTCTCGTTTGGTAAGTTCCTCGTAACTGAATGCATGAAATTGTTCCGTTTCAACGCGTTTGTGTCTGTTTTCTGGGTTATAGACATTGACGAAATCCTGTAGATCACTTTCGCGTAATGGATTTGTTTTGAGCGTAAAACGTTTGTTTGTCCGTAGGTCATATATCCAGAGTTTCTGTGTCCACGGTTCTTCACGTGCGGGACGTTTGTCAAAAAAGAGGACGTTTGCTTTTACGCCTTGTGCATAGAAGATACCGGTAGGCAATCACAATAGTGTATGGACATCAAATTGTTTTAGCAGTTGCCTGCGAATTGTTTCTCCTGCTCCCCGTTCAAAGAGGACATTGTCGGGGAGGACTACAGCGGCGCGCCCGTCTTCCTTCAAAATTGTTTTGATGTGTTGTAAGAAATTGAACTGTTTATCGGTTGCATCACTGCCACGATTGCTTTGATGAGTGGGCGAGGTGTCAAGTATTGCCCTGCGCCGCTTTTGGTATCTTCAGCGTTTTTCTGTAGAAGTCCTTCATAAATTGTCCCTTTGACATCCGCTGCCATCCCGCTCCAGTTTTCGGCATCAATGAGTTTGATAAGCCGTTGAAGGTGCGCGGGGGTCTGGATACGATTTTGCGATTTTCGGAAGATAACACCAAGCAGTCCTTTCTCATTACTTAATTCTTGCAGGATTTTGACATATTGTTCCTCTAACGCAGTACCGCTTTCTTTAAGTAGACTTTTCCAATCCAAACCATAAGGTATTTTAGACGAGCTGTTAGTAGGTAGTTTGCTCTGTTCGTCAGCGAGTTTGAGAAAAAGTAGATATGTGAGTTGTTCGACGTAATCTCCGTAACTGACCCCGTCATCACGGAGCACGTTGCAGAAATTCCATAGTTTTTGGACGATTGTTGCGGATTCGTTTGACATTTATGGGATTATTTTCTTTCGATTGATTTTTGAGAGTGCTATCAACGGTGTGCTATTTGTAACAACCATCATGCTTTAGATTCATCTAAATCTTTTAACGCGCTTTTGACTTCAGCGTCTAACGTTTCTGCCGTGGGGCTGTCGTCAAAAGGGGAGATTCCGGCTTGATACATCTTTTTTTCCGTTTTCACTTGACATTTTGACAACTAAAACTTATACTTTATTATAGATCTAACAAAAGGAATTCATATTATGTGGCAATCGTTTTTATTACCTACATTAACATCGGTTATAGGTTCATGGTTAATTATTCTGGGTTTCTGGTTTTACCATCGCAAAAGACAATTAGATGCCCAAACAAATGAATATACGCGTCTTGTAAATGAGATTGCCAATCTAAATTCTAAGGTTGACAACGCTTCAGATGCCCGAAAAAATGATTATACCCGTCTCACGAATGAGATTGTAAATCTGAATAATGAGATTGCCAATCTAAATTCTAAGGTTGACAACGCTTCAGATGCCCGAAAAAATGATTATACCCGTCTCACGAATGAGATAATCAACCTGAATTCCAAGATTGATAATGAGTCTGAAGCAAGAAATAATCATTATACGCTCCTCGCAAATGAGATAAACAACCTGAATAATGAGATTGTCAATCTAAATTCTAAGATTGATAATGAGTCTAAAGCAAGAAATAATCATTATACGCTCCTCGCAAATGAGTTAATCAATCTTAATTCAAAATTCGACAACGGATTTGAAAGGATTTTTATTGAAATCGATAAACTACGCATTAACGAAGAAGCAAACACTAAAAAATAGATTTTCTTACATCTACAGTCAATAACAATACGCAATAAGTAGTTTTGGGCTTATGTATCATTCTGTTTATATTTATATTCTGCATTGAAATTAAAAAGTTTGACTTTAAATAACTCATAAACCCTTATAGAATCCTTATTTTAATTTGACAAGTGATATAAAAATGAAGTATAATATGGGTATGAAAAAAGGTAGGCTGGAACCTCCCAACATTACAGAATTTAGACATTCCGCAAGATTACAAACGGAGTTGCTTTCTAACAACTATCTTATTTTAATTATACAATAATTTGGGTATTTAAACAAATATATTTTTTAACATTGACTATCGCAATAAAAAGAGAAAAATGCTTAATTATAAAACACTATACCTAATATTAATCACTATCATAATAATATTCGGTTGCACACATAAACACGATTCAGACTTTATAAAATTAAGCATGTCACCTAAAGAAGCTTTAGGTAAATCCACAATTCTATTTCCTCCCAACAACAAAATTATAATAAACAATAACTATAACGGAGTAACAGAACACCCTATACTCAGCGGCGAAATCATCAAAACAAGATACTATACACATCCTGAACACATAGCCGAAACAGATAAATATATATTCACAATTATTGCATACAATTCAGGTGGAACAGGAACATTCTACTATCTTACAGTAATAGACAAAAAAACTCTAACTAGTATTGAAAAATGTAATAAACTTATAGACGACCGCATTATAATAAAAAACATAGAAACCATCTCAAACAAAGAAAACACCATCTTACTGGAATACTACACAAGAAGTAGAAACCAAACAGCATACGACACACCTAACGTGCATATAAAAAATTATTTCCAAGTAAATGAAGGAAAAATAAAAAGAATATATCCATAATCCATTACTCTTGTAAATCACAAAGATACATTTACGGTTTCGGATTAATATTTTGATGAAAACCCCTGACAACAGATCGAAAATTAATGTTGATTCACTTCTTCCCAAAAGGAAAAAATTTAAGTCTATTGTTCAAGATTGGACAGTTGGCAATCTGGGTATCACATTTGCATTCACATTAATTTGCTTTTTCAGTTTAGTAATTTTTAAACGACCAAACGGGTTCAATAATTATCCATTAGCACAAGTCGTTAAGATATGTTCGCGGAATTCCTGATCGTTCATCAGATTCTCCTTTAGAGTTTGGGAAATGGATAACTTCCTTTCGCACAGGTTGTAACTAAGCAATCTACTATTATAACCTAATTTGCTACATAGTAGCACAAACTTTATGAAGATTAACTAATTAATTCGGTATTTTTCTTAGTCCCGTAGGGACGCTATGTTTATAGAAAACGGTTTAACAAGGGCTCTTTAGTCCCGTAGGGACGATATGTGTAGAACAAAAACACAGATAAACATATCGTCCCTACGGGACTGAAGAGCGTTTGACATATTCCGAATATACCTAACAAGAAATTACCGAATTAAAAAATTAATCTTCATTTAGTTTGTGCCTGTGAGGACGCAAACTATGGTGATTTATTGAAATAATTATACACCTCTTCTGTAGGAGCGACCTTTGGTCGCGACCGTGCGGGCTTTTCTGTAGGAGCGACCTCCCGGGTCGCGACCAAAGGTCGCTCCTACAACTCAGAATGTAGAATTAATTGTATAATTTACCATAAATGAAGATTAACTTATTCTTTCGGTAATTCTAATTTTCCCCAAACTCGGTAGGCGGGGAATGCCTAAATGGCATTCATACCGTTGATTTGCGGTTTCCTAACCAATGCAGAATACCATACGCGTATTCTGCCATAAGCGTCAATTTTAGAAATGAACCTCTTGTTGGAGGGGTTTCTAACCCCGATTTTATGCCGTTGCCCTCTGCTATCGGGGTTAGAAACCCCTCCAACAAGAGGGAAATGGGTTGAGTAGTCGCTTGACGCTTATGATGCGTTTTCCTAACCGCACCGATCATCGATAAGATATTACCGAATTATTTAGTTAATCTTCATAAAGTTTGCGCTACAAAATATAGGTTGTTTATCAGCATTTTTTGATTATTGATGGTGTTTCAAGGTCTAAGTTTTGTAGGTAGCAACTTAGGTTGTAATAAAAACATTATAGAGTAAATTCCATGGATTCAAAAGCAATTTTATAGGTAGCAACTTAGGTTATTAGAGTTTTTGGAGGGGTTTCTAACCCCGATTTGCAGGTTTTGGCTCAAACAATCGGGGTTAGAAACCCCTCCAAAAATAGTGGATATTCTTAAGTTGACCCCCTATGGGTAGAACCTATACATTACAGACATCATAAGCGTGTTGCATTGCATCAAACGTGTCACCTTTTGGACTAAACTCGTGTCCGACATAGAGGTCGTAGTCCGTATTTGCGATAGCACGCATCACGGCAGGATAGTAGATTTCCTGTTCGTCATCAAGATCGCGACGTCCAGGGTTTCCTGCAGTATGGAAATGTCCGATATATTCAATGTAGTCGGTGATGTTGCGGATGAGGTCACCTTCCATAATTTGCATGTGGTAGATGTCGTGGAGGAGCAGTGCCCGTGGTGAATCAATACCTTTACAGACTTCAACGCCCCACACCGTTTTGTCACACTGATAGTCTGGGTGGTTGACTTTGCTGTTGAGCAGTTCAATGCATAGGTTGACACCCTTTTCTTCTGCAGTTTTGGTTACACGTGACAGTCCAGCAATCGTGTTGTCACGACCTTCTTCATCGGATCTGCCTTCTCGGTTGCCGGAAAAACAGATAAGGCCGGGGATGTCGTTTTCTGCTGCGATGTCAATATTTTTGAGCAGTTCATCTTCGATTCGATCGTGGTTATCGGGATTGTTCAATCCTGATGGCAGTGATGAATGTCCAACGATAATTGCAACCCGCATTCCGTTGTCTTTCACAGCGGGCCAAAGATCGGCAGGTAGCATCTCAACTGATTTATAGCCGATTTCAGCAGCTTTTTTGATGACATCTACAGGGTCTCTGTCTCTTCGGAAACCTCCAAAACAGATAGATTGATTAATTGGCATAATTGTATCTCTCTTTTCGTAAAAATTTTATGTGGTTAGGCACGCAATGCGTGCCTACTATGTTCTAAAGGTCAATAGCTTTACCGGTTCTGAAAGATGTGCTTGCAGCCAGCATGATACGTAGTGTTTGTAATGCATCGCTATAAGGTGATAGAATTTCGGAGTCGTCTCCGCTCTTTACTGCATCAATGAAGACACGGTCGCGGTCTTTTCCGCCTGCACCGGAAAGCGGTTCTGTTTCACCTGCGCGGTTCACGTTGTTTGGGCCGCCAACGGTGACAACCAATCCGCGTGTGAAGACTTCAAGGTGCACCCGTCCGAAGCCTTGCATTGCACATGCGGAAACGATGTTAGCGACAGCACCATTTTCAAACTCAATGTTCACCATGCTGATGTCGTCGACATCGTAGTTTTCCACGTGGGTCATACTGCCGCTGTTTGCGACACCGTGTACGGTTTCTCCATCACTTCCGACAAGAAAACGGCAGAGGTCAAAGATGTGGGTTGTCTGTTCGACGTGCTGTCCGCCGGATTGGGCACGCACTCGCCACCAAGGCGTTCCGGGCATACCACCTATCCAATAACCGAGTGCGCCGAGAATTTGCGGTTGCTCTTCCAGCATTTTCTTTGCGTTTTGTGCATTTCCCCCGTAACGCCAGTGGTAACCGACACTTGTGATGACACCTGTTTCCTTAACGTAGTCATTGATGATAATAGCTGGTTCGAGTTCGCAATGTATCGGTTTTTCAATAAACATAGCGATGCCTTTTTCACAAGCGATTCGTTCCTGTTCACCGTGTGCGAAAGGTGGTGTGCAGATATAAACGGCATGCAAATCCTCTTTATCGTACATTTCACGGAAGTCGGTGTAAGGGTTGCCGCCGAATTCTTCGGCGCGCCCTTTTGCGCGGTCTTCGGAAATGTCGCACATAGCACAGAATTCAACATCTTCAAAGTTATCTTTTAGGTTACGCATGTGTGCGCCTGCCATGCCACCTGTACCGATAAAACCGAGTTTAACTTTATCCATATTTTCTCCTTAATGGTTAGGTCAAAACGGAAATTCCATAGTATTTTATACAGTTTAGCAAAAATCAACATTTATTGCAAGCATATTGAAAAATTGGGTGTGTAAAGTTTTTGTTACTATAAGTGTCAATTAGGAATTTTATATTTCTTTTGTGTGCGGAATCTCGGAATGCGCGGAGTACACGGAAGACGCGGAAAAGACACCATCATGAAAATTTATTGCAAAGAATAATCCATAACTAATACCAATTCAAATTAATA
>JAAXHO010000082.1:0-5545 GCA_012270795.1 Candidatus Poribacteria bacterium | reverse complement strand
TTTTGACAAATGGCATCTTATTTTTTGGAAATGGTATAAGCAAGACGCTCCGTGGCAGCGGTCTTTTCCGTGTTTTCCGTGTACTCCGCGCATTCCGTGATTCTGAAAAAAGGGTGACAAAAACTTTACACATCCTTGAAAATCTGATATAATAGATTAGTTGAAATTATAAGGCAAAAGAACTCCAAGAGGAGAAATTTATGGGTTTCAAATTTGGATATAGCACGTTACGATGGCAACAGCCGGATTTTGAGAAGTTATTAGCGCAACTCAAGGAAGCTGGTTGGGATGGTTGGGAGATGCGGCAATCTTTAGAATGGGCAGGCACACCGAGGCGTATTCGGCGGATGTGTGAGAATGTTGATATGCCGGTTGCTGCAGTCACTGCGCGTGGGTTACCGATTGACAAGAACTATGAACAGATGGAGATCAATAAACGTAGAATTGACTTTGCTGCAGAGGTTGGAGCGGATTGTTTTATGTTCATGGGTGCGGGCAAGCCGAAAGCCCGTCAGGTTGACACTGCAGATCTCACGAAACTTGCGGAAGTTTCCGAAGAGTGGGCAGAATATGCGTCACGATACGGATTAGAGGTCTGCTATCATATTCATACCAATACGACGGTGGATTCCATTGAAGATTGGGCAAAATATATGAGTCTCCTTCGAAAGTGTAAACTGTGCATAGATGTGTCACACTCTGCCCTCTGGGGATTTGACCCAATTGAATCTATACGCCGCTATAGGGATGTGCTTATTTATGTTCATCTACAAGATTATTCAGGTTATACGGGTGGGAATGGTAGCAATTACGAGGTAGATTGGGTTGATATTGGTGGGGGAGAAGTGATGGATTTTTCTGGAATTATGTCAACTTTGGAGGAGCTCAACTATGACCGATGGATTACTGCATGTCCTGGTACGGTGGAAGACCGCACAGATGAAGAACGGATGAGGGTGAATCGGGAGTATTTGCAGCAATTGGGATATTAAAGTTAGATATGGAGTAAAAGTAACCCAAGTTGCTACTAATAGGATTTTAGACCTACAGACATCGTTTTTAATAGAGTATAATACACTTTTTGGAAGTTTTTGTAGCCAAAACTGCCAGTTTGTGTGCTAAGATGCACAATCTGGAAGATTGTGCTACTATGTAGCAACTTAGGTGAAAGTAGTGAAAAAGGGAATAATTACAAAGGGAATAGGAGATAGATTTTATGAATGAATCGGGGGGTGAAATCCGCTCTATTCTTGCTACGGATTGTGGCAGCACAACCACTAAAGCCATCCTTATTGAAAAACGTGGGGATGAATATCAACTTGTGGTGCGCGGTGAAGCACCTACAACCGTTGAAGCCCCGGTTGAAGATGTAACCGCTGGTGTCATCAATGCAATCACCGAGGTAGAAGAACTTGCTGGACGCAAGTTGCTTGATAATGGTGTTATCATCAAACCACAAAATGGAGATGCGGGCGTTGATATTTATATCTCTACTAGTAGTGCTGGTGGTGGGTTGCAGATGATGGTAGCTGGTGTTGTGCGGAACATGACAGCAGAGAGTGCGGAACGGGCAGCACTTGGGGCTGGCGCAATTGTTATGGATGTCATTGCCTCAAATGACAAACGTTTACCGCATGAAAAGATAGAGCGGATACGGCAGTTACGCCCTGATATGTTTCTGCTTTCAGGGGGTATTGATGGTGGGACAACTTCACATGTCGTTGAATTAGCTGAGATAATTGCAGCAGCGCGTCCACAACCCCGTCTTGGAATTGCGTACGAACTACCGTTGATTTATGCAGGCAACAAAGATGCTCGCGAACTCATCCGTGAACGTTTAGACGGTGTGATGGCATTGCAAATCGTGGACAATCTCCGACCTGTTCTGGAACGTGAAGACCTAATGCCGACCCGTCACAAGATTCAGCAGCAGTTCCTTGAACACGTGATGGCTCAAGCACCTGGGTATAAAAAGCTGATAGACTGGACTGATGCGCCGATCATGCCAACCCCTGGTGCGGTCGGTGAAATCATTCAGACTGTTGCATCACAACAGGATATTCAGGTTGTTGGCGTTGACATTGGCGGTGCCACTACCGATGTGTTTTCGGTTTTCAAAAACCGAGATGTTGAGGCGATTTTCAACCGAACGGTGAGTGCGAACCTCGGTATGAGTTATAGTGTCTCCAATGTGCTGGCGGAAGCAGGGATTAACAACGTCTTACGATGGGTGCCTTTTGATATTGAGGTAGACGATCTACGAAATCGTGTGAAAAACAAGATGATTCGTCCGACAACAATTCCACAAACCTTACAAGAGTTGGTCTTGGAGCAAGCGATTGCCCGCGAGGCACTCAGGTTAGCATTTGAACAGCACAAACAGTTGGCTGTGGAATTGCGGGGTGTACAACAGCAGCGTACTATCTCGGAGGCGTTTGATCAAGCAGCAAGTGGCCAGACACTTGTGAATATGCTCTCATTAGATATGCTCGTTGGTAGTGGTGGTGTTTTATCACATGCTCCGAGACGGCAGCAATCCATGTTGATGATGATTGATGCGTTTCAACCAGAAGGGACAACGCATCTTGCAGTTGATAGCATCTTTATGATGCCCCAACTGGGTGTGTTAGCGCAAGTCAATACTGAAGCAGCGACACATGTTTTTGAGCGGGATTGTCTGATTCATCTTGGTTCTTGTATTGCACCAATTGGTATGGGGAAGGAAGGTGAAACATGCCTTTCCATAGAACTTAACATTCCCGATAAACCCGTTGTGAGTGAAGATATTCCGTATGGAGAACTTCGTTTATATCCCCTTAATATCGGCGAACAAGCCTCTGTGAAATTGCAACCTTCACGTAAGTTTGATGTGGGTGCTGGACGCGGAACACTCGTAGAAACAACTGCGATGGGCGGTGTGGTCGGATTGGTTGTTGATACTCGAGGGAGACCCCTTGAAATACCAACTGATTCTACAAGACGCGTGACTCAGTTGACAGAATGGCAGGAAGCATTAGAGACGTATCCAACGTAATTAGAATCCTTCGATTGGAATCTATTGAAAGGTACTCTGGAATGCAAAGGTTCGTGAATCAAAGATCACACCCAATTCAAATTAATTGCTTTACAATAAATTAGCAAAATGGTATTATGTTGTAGTATTCAACGAATCATAATATCAACCTAAATATTAGGGTAGTCACCCCAAAACAGGAATACAATATTGGGATGATTTTCCCATCCATTGAAATTTAAACAGGACTTACGCATTCCCCCTTGATAAGGGGGGTTAGGGGGGTTAAAAAGCCGTTATTTCAGTGAATTAACCCCCTAAATCCCCCTTATCAGTGGGACTTTAAGAAAAAATGCGTAAGTCCTGTTTAAATAATCATTTACAAATGTTTTTAATTTCACATATTATGCTTCTATTCATAGTGATATTATTTTAGTCTATTATTATGATAGTAGTATTAACTTATTATTAAGGAGAAAAAATATGAAACTTATTTACGTCTTTTTCATAACAATTGTGCTTTGTATCGGTTTGTTATTAAGTACCACGAACTTTGTATATGCTTTAGGTGAAGCGAATGTCAAAGGTGGACCTTTGAAAGAAAATGAACTCTTCATTACTTTTCCCGGTCAAGTCGTTGAAAACCATTCTGGATATACGACATGGATACGGAAATGGTATGGTCCAGATGGTAATTATACGAACAATGGCAACGAACCGAATCATAGGAATGAACTAATTGAGCTCGGAACTAACGGTCAACTTACGGAGGTAGAACTCTCTACAATTGATGGGTTACTAAAAACGAAAGACCAAGTGACAGAGATCAAGTGGGATGATGCACACGGTGGAACTCGTGCATGGACTGTCTTTGAACTTGATCCTACAAACGGAAACAATATGAATAGAGGCGGTCCTGCGGACAGTATTGATACTTATGGTCTCATCGTAATAGACTCACCCAGAGCGATGATGTCTGTTATGTCACCTGCTCACGATAACTATGGTCAGATATGGATTAATGGTGAGAAATGGTACAATCATCCCACATGGACAGGTGCAGTACAACAAGTTCACTATAATGTGGAGGCATCCTTACAGAAGGGGGCAAATGTGCTGCTTTATAGAGTGACTGAAGGCGGCGGTAGTGCCTATATGAACCTGCATTTTGATGATGCTACGCATGAGGCGGTTGATATCTATCCGGATCAGGCTACGGATAAGGCAAGTTTCTTCAGTGAAATTGCAGGTGTACTTCCTGTGGAACCGAGAGGAAAAATTACCACAACATGGGCTGATATAAAGAGAAAATAACCAGCAAGACAAATACGGGCTCTAATATAACCTAAGTTGCCATCTATTATTTGTTGGAGGGGTTTCTAACCCCGATTAATAACAGAAAATAGAAAAACAACGAATTTTGATGCGTTTTGTCATAAATCGGGGTTAGAAACCCCTCCAACAAGGGTATTCTAAAGTAGGTGGCAATTTGAGTTAATATAAATAGATAATTCACAGGAAAGTGCTGTGAGTCTATTGCTACAATAGGTCCGGTTACCCACCCAATTAGGGAGCATGCAATATGTGCATGCTCCCTAATTTATTTGTAGTAAGTGTATAAATAATTCTAAAATCTACCATTGATGCTCTTACTCCTATCCTGGTTATCCTTTTTATCATGGAAATCCTGGTTCAGACAAGTGATAAAAATTTTACACACCCTTTGGCATTTTTTTCTTGACAAAATTTGTCATATTTTATATTATCAACCCAGGTTATTTAGTTTTAGGTTTTCCCGAACCATTTTATCACATAAGTCAATGTATTGTTAGGTTAGATAACATAAGTTGCCACATAGCGGCATAATCTGTTAGATTGTGCTTGTGAGTGTGCAAACTGAATTGCTACGAAACCTTGCGATAAATGTTCATGTAGGTATATTTTCCGCGCCTTCTGCGATTCTGGTGTTTCGGAATCACGGAATTCTCGGAGAACACGGATGACACGGAAAAGATACCTGCAATAGGTTTTATCGTTTATGGTAGCTTATACAATTTATTACACACTTAACGAGTAGGAGCGGCCTCCAAATCAAGAAATCAAAGGTATGAATGCCTTATGGCATTCCTCGGGTATGAATGCTATATGAAGATTAATTTATTCTTTCGGTAATTCTAATTTTCTCCAAATTCGGTAGGCGGGGAATGCCTAAATGGCATTTGTAGCGTTGATTTGGGGGAATGCTATATAGCATTCATACCGTTGATTTCTTGATTTGAAAATTCTGGTTCAGACAAGTGAAAATACTATAGGTATACGAGAAAGAAGATGACAGACAAAAGTCATATCAATGTTTCTACAAAACTTTACACACCCGACATAATTTTTTGGTTGACATTTTTTGAAATTGATATTATAATATTTTGTGACATTAGTTAAATAATACAACATTCGGTTTGACACAAATATCAGGGATTTTCATATTGGTAAGGTTTTCAATCCCAAGCACACAAACCGAATCACAAATACGAA
>JAAXHO010000218.1 GCA_012270795.1 Candidatus Poribacteria bacterium | reverse complement strand
TCTTAACTTGATGCGTATGGGGCGAGTATTCGGCTCGCCCCCACAAACTAAATGGTCTGACAGACACCTAACGTACGCTTCCAGCTACACCTCGTCTTGGAATAACAAAGTCTCGTCATAGTCCAAGATTTTTGAGCTACTCTTTTTCAATTTAAGTTTGTGTGGCGGGACTATCTCTTTCCAGGCTTCTATGACGGCTTCTTGATTTGCAAACAGAGATGATAAATTCACAGCCATATTTGCCATTAATTGATTGTATTCATGGATGAACTTTACAGCCTCAAGGGTTATTTTTTGGTCATTACCTGCTTTCTCCACAAGCCCCTTGAACAGATCGTAAATTTGAGAAACATGATAGGCAATGCGATCTTGGACTGACGTATCTATATCTCTAAAGTTTAATCCCGCTTCTAAACCGACGGCGTTTAGATACGCGAATAAGTCTCCCAAATAGATATTTTGGGCTTCTTCCATTTCAAAAGCAAAAACATCTTTTTCTTCCCAACCAAGAATGTCGGCAATCTCTTTTTCGGTGTATCCAGCTCCAATTCGGTGAGCCTGTAGCCATTTTGACATCGCAGCACATATCTGCCACTGTTCAAACTTTTTAGCACTTTCCTCACCTATGGACTTGTCCCATCTTTTTTGGAAAGTTGCGTAATCAATCATTAATTACACTCCTTAGTTTCTGCTTCTGTTTTGTTCTGCTATTTCCCGCACTATGGCTTTGCAGTATTTTATATCTGCGGACTGCCGGTCTTTTGTCCCAAGACCCAACAAATAAAGAAATCTTTCTGGTTTTTCGATGCGAAAATATAGCCGGACCTGTGCTAACCCTGCCCCTGTTCCTTGCTGGGTTACCCTAAAGACATCATCAAATTCACATCGAAGGGGGGCGAAACTACGTGCGAGCTGGTGGATTGATATGTCCAGTTCGTCAACTAAGTAAAGGGTGCGGTCAAGGTTTTTCCTGATATTTGTCATTTCCCGCGGATATTTTCTGTTATACCCCTTGAGGCGTGAAGTGTATCGAGAAAATTCGTGGGTTTTGTAGTCTTCTATCAATGTTTTGCTCCTTATTTTGTGGGCATCCGCAGGGGAGGCAGAGAACCCGTGTTATTCCAAAATAAAGGAACCGTCAAACATTGTCAACTCCAAAAAAGTACTGATCTCTGTACTGATCCCCTCACTATGCGTCTATGTACCTCCTGAATGTACTGGGCAATACATAGACGCTTCAGTGCAGTCAAATGTTTCTTCATCACCACATTTTTCAATCTCATACACAAAAATGCCGTGCTATCGTTTAGCACGGCATTTGCTTTTCTGCTGGCGACTGCTGCTCTGATTTTACCCTTTCTTTATTTTTCAATGGTCACTATCCTACATAATCCCCAAGTAATACTCTTAAAACGGTTGAAATAACAATGTGGCAAAACGGAAATGGTGGGGTAATACTCGAAGATTATCGTATTTCAATTTTGACCCTAAAAAGAAGAAACGGTGGTTAAGGAAGCAAGCAATGACCAATAATCACAAATATGAAATCATCATTTATTGGAGCGAGGAAGACGAGGCATTTATCGCTGAGGTCCCGGAACTTGCGGGCTGTGCAGCAGATGGTTCGACTTATTATGAGGCATTGCAAAATGTTGATGTCATTATCGAAGAATGGATTGAAACGGCGAAAAATTTAAGTCGTCCCATTCCCGAGCCAAAAGGACGTTTGATGTTTGCGTAAACAATGGTATGGAATTTACTTCAGCGCGTTCACGTTATTCTCGGGCCTGGTATAGTCGATAAACTCGGTCGGATTTGTTCCATTGAGGTATTCCTCAATGTTGGTGTATCCGTCCTTATCCTTGTCCTTTGAGGTGTCGGCAGCGTCATGCGGATCAAATCCGTATCTCTTTTCCCATTCGTCTGGCATACCGTCCGCATCACTGTCAAGCGGGGCAGGCAGACTTTTGAGTTCGGGCCATCCACCAACATCTGCCTGTGAATCAATAATACCGCATTTTTTTGATTCATCAGGCACGCGGTTATTCTTCTCGTATGTTCCGCCTTCATAAGTGGCATAGCCATTACGGGTTTCGTCAATAATGCGTGTATCCACTGCATCGCGTTTGGGCAGTGAGGCGCCTGCATTCTCAAGAACAGCGTGATAGGCATCTTCAGCCGTTTGCTGGTTGATAGGTATAGCGTCAAAAGGTCGGTCGAGTTTTAATTTTGGAATATGCGAACTACCGTCCTCAGGCTGCACGCCACCATCCCAGTTATTCGCAGTAACTGCGGAATTGCCATGAACCACATTATCGGCAACATACCATTTGCCGAAACCATCTGCTGAATCATTTGATGTAGGATTAACAATGCGGTACGTCACCTCACCCGAACGGGTTGCAGGTCCCGGCTTGTAGTAATTGGCTACCATGTTGACTACGGTAAAGTTAAACTTCTCATTGCCTGCCTGTTGTTTCTCACCACCATAGGCACTGTTATAACCCCAGTTGTACACCACGTTGTTTCTAAAATCGTTATATCCGCAACCAGAAGCAAAACGCGGATTCCGGCTGGTGTGGTGTGCCAGCAGGTTGTGATGGTACGTGCTGCGGTTTGATCCCCATATTCCTCCGAACCCATGGGTGCCTTTAACATGGCCAGCATCGTACAAACTTTCGGATATCAGACACCATTGAATGGTTACATTTTCGCAATGGTAGATAGAGACTGTTTCATCAATACTCCAACTTGCCGACACATGATCAAGGATTATATTCTTGTAATACCTGCCGGATATGGCATCTGTATCATCGCCGGTTTCATCTCCCAATCTTACCCTTATATACCTGATAATAACTTCGCTGGTATTAATTGAGAGCGGATATCTCCTGATGCAAATTCCATCACCTGGGGCAGTTTGTCCGGCGATGGTGATGTACGGGTTGGAGATTCTTAAACGCTTTTCAAGGGTAATCGTCCCCGAAACGGCGAACACGACGATACGTGGTCCTTCAGTTTCGCATGCCTCGCGCAAGCTGCCTGGTCCAGAGTCGTTCAGATTCGTTACAATGATGACTTTTCCACCCCTACCTCCGCGCGTTATTGCGCCATAACCTTCGGCACCCGGAAATGCTGGAATACCCTCTGCATATACATTCGGAATCAGTGCGAGAATACCAATACACACAAAAAGCAAATAGATGTGCAGAAGTATCGGCTGGCAAACATAGATTCGGAAATCGGTGTCAACAGGGACGTGAAATGTATCTAACGTGAGTTCCGTAGTTGAAGGGTTACGTTCTATGACAGACATGATGCTCCTTTAGGATCTTGTTTGTTGGTACAAATCCGAATTTTTATACCTTTTTACGAAGTATGACAATCCCTAACCGCGCAACCAGGCTCCTTCTGTGAATCTCTCGTCTAACCGACGGCCAAGTTTTTTTGCGATATCTGGGTTTTCATTAGCAATATTGTTCAGTTCATTGGGATCATTTTCCAGGTCGTAAAGCTCAGTGATATCGTTGTTGTTTTCGATCAGTTTGTGTGTTTTTGTGCGGATCAATCTGAAACGACCAATTTGGCTGACCGATTCTGTGCGGTGATCATCCGTCTCGCCTCT
>JAAXHO010000287.1 GCA_012270795.1 Candidatus Poribacteria bacterium | reverse complement strand
TAACTTTGCTAATTTTTGGTCTAAATTAAAGGTGGCACTTCAATGTTTTTTACTTGGAATTGCTTAGACGGATAAGCGCATTACGACGTTTCTCATCAAAGCCATGAATAAAATGTGAATATATCAATGCTAATTCATAGTCATCATTTATTATAGCAGTGTTATATTTCGTCTTATATTCAGCTTGCTGTCTCGCCTGTTTTGCTTTCAATGCTGCGAGTTGATGTTCCAACTTTCGTATTTCTTCTTGATACGCGAGCTGCTGCCTACGCAATTCTCGTTTGGTTTCCGCAAGTTTATTCTGTGCCTGTGCCAATGCTGTTTTTCGCTGATCTAAACCATAACTTGACTGTTGGACTTTATTTGACTGTCTCAATTTATTAGTGTCAAGTCCCTTCCGCTCATACCAGTTAAATCTAAGTTCTTTAACATTTTTCGAGTTATCAGTGTCAAGTTCCTTCCACTCATACCAGTTAAATCTAAGTTCTTTAACATTTTTCGAGGGGCTGAGACGATAGGATTGGTTGTATGTTGGGACAGAACTGGACGTACTACTTGAACGGTTATAATATCGCTGAAGATAAGTTGAAGGATTTCCAGTTGTAACTTTACCTGTATTCGGGTTATAGTTGCCTGGATACGAGTAGTTGTTATAGGGATTCCCATCAGGAGCCGTCCGATAGTGTGGTCTGACATAAGTTCCATCTTTACGATAATAACCTTTGACTCTAACACGACCTGCAGCATCAACTTCAAGACAGTTGAAAGTAAACAACACAAGTAAAAGTGCCAATAATTTGAGCCAATCAATTTTCTTGAACATTAGATTTACCTCCTTGGTAGTGAACTTAACGAAATACCAATTACCGCCCCTATGGTAATATAATTATGCAACAATTATGGTGCTTTGTCAAATGTTTTTTGATGTATCAGCACGAAATACGCGGGTTGGACTTAAACCCAAAAGATTGGAATTGTCCGAAAAAGTCCCTCCAATTGAATATGCAAGTTGCCAGTGAAATTTCTAACCTCGTCTTTATGGAAACTCACAATGGTAAAATACATCTTACCAATAACAATTTTCACGGCTGCTTTTTTTCTAAATATGGCAGCTACCGTAAATGCACAAAAATCGGAGATAAGTATGATTGAACGTTGGGGAATATATGAAGTAACTTTGAATGGACCGGACACAGATAATCCGTTCACTGAGATTGAATTGACAGCAGAATTTAAACAGAACGGTCGGATTTTCGAGCCTCAGGGGTTCTACGACGGAAAGGGGGTTTATAAAATTCGATTTATGCCCGATGCAGTTGGTGAATGGACGTATACCACAAAGAGTAACACTGCTGAACTCAACGGTCAAACAGGACAGTTCACGTGCGTTGCGCCGTCCGAGGGAAATCACGGACCTGTCCGCGTCTATAAAGATTTCTATCTCCGCTATACTGATGGTACACCCTACCATCAATTCGGGACGACCTGCTACGCCTGGGCACATCAAGGGGAAGCGCTGGAGAAACAGACACTCGAAACCCTCGCTGAAGCACCTTTCAACAAGATGCGGATGTGCATTTTTCCAAAAGACTACTCTTATAACAAAAATGAGCCAGTCCACTATCCCTTTGAAGGGGAACCGCTGAAGGATTGGGATTTCACCAAATTCAATCCTGAATTCTGGCAGCATTTTGAAGGACGGGTGCAAGACCTCTTGGACCTCGGTATTGAGGCGGACATCATCCTCTTTCATACCTACGACCGATGGGGTTTCGAGTACATGGACGCAGAGAGCGATGACCGATACATTCGCTACGCCGTTGCGCGACTGGCGGCGTTCCGAAACGTCTGGTGGTCCCTCGCAAATGAGTACGACTTTATGCCTGCGAAAGAGGAATCCGACTGGGACCGATTCTTCCAGATTATTCGAGATCGTGACCCATATCAGCGTTTACGTGGTATTCACAATGGTAGACGTTGGTATGACCACAGTAAACCGTGGGTAACACATACCAGTATCCAAACCTCCAACATGGCACAAGGTATTCACTATCGCACACAATACGGAAAACCTGTCATCTACGATGAGTGTCGCTACGAAGGCGA
>JAAXHO010000088.1:832-1120 GCA_012270795.1 Candidatus Poribacteria bacterium | reverse complement strand
CTGCTAGCGTATTTACTACGAACAAAAGTCTCGTGCAAAGCGGTGGAAATCGCTGCTACAAGGTCACTGAATGCTCAGCTTTTCTTCGTCATGCAACATACAAAGCGTTCTATAAAAAAAGATCCCACCTATTCAGACCATTTCACTGACATGCATCATCGCTCACCTTATTATTTACTATACTTGCAGTAGGTCAAAGTAGTTGACCGTTTTATTTTATTTTATTTTATTTTATGTTGTTGTATTGAATCGCCGGTATACATATTGTATTTAATTGTAAACACAACA
>JAAXHO010000088.1:431-643 GCA_012270795.1 Candidatus Poribacteria bacterium | reverse complement strand
AGTTCAAATTCCCCACCCTAAAGCATGGGATCAAATTCCCCACTCCCTGGAAGACTCTGATAATCAAATTCCCTCCTCCTCTAGCCTGCGTTGCAGCCGGCCCACGCACTTGTCTATTAAAACCCTTTGTATAGTATATACAGAAGGTTTAGAGCGTCTGCGACGCAGGCTATCCTCCTCGGGACGGCAAAAGTGTCAAATGCCCGGGGTAT
>JAAXHO010000088.1:0-351 GCA_012270795.1 Candidatus Poribacteria bacterium | reverse complement strand
GGGGGGCATATTGAAGCTTCGATTTGACCGGTGCATTATTCAGTTGACCGCCAGCGCAAGGGGGTAGTGGTGGGGGAAGAAGAAAAATAGACGCGTGCTCGCTTTGCTCGCCAATGTTTTCGAAAAGAACGAAAAGAAAAATAAAACAACGTCTGTGTACAGGCTAATACAGAGAGACCCCGCCCGAAAGGGGTATCTTTCTCAGAGTTCAGGTATATCAAAGGGTAGGGATTTACTAGTTAAAGTATATAAAAGGGTAGTGAAATCTGTCGTTTGGGTCTGTGAAAGACTCTAATATAGGCAAGAGGGCTAACAGATGAAAAAAGAGAAAACGTTCTATTTTTGTAATCG